>JBJXHA010000368.1:0-3218 GCA_046160275.1 Bacteroidia bacterium
GCAAAGGGTTCGCAACTTTATTAGAAAGTGGCGAACCCTACAACGCTATCTTTTCCTACATTATCGTCTTTCTCGACCTCAAATGATTATAAGGGTCACGAGAATGGTCAATTTTGATTTGTTTTAAACGCTCGTAGCTTTTGTCAAAGTAAACGCGGGTAGGAACGGAGCTGTCTTTGAAACTGATAAACGCGCCTGATGTATTAGGAATATGAAAATGGCGAGCGGCATCTATCCAGTCCATCGCGTTGTTGATGTAGTCGTAAACGCGGCTTTTTTGGAAGTGTCCATTGTGGTCGCGGTCTTTTGCTTCGGTATTCCACCAAGTTTGGTATTGAATCGTGTAGAGCTTGTCATTATAGGGAAATGCGCTATTGGTTTCGGGATTTCTGCGGTAAAAATCGCCGATAATCGCACCCAAAGTAACATAAGCAAACAAACCCAAAGCGCGATTTTCTTTAAAAACTAAGGGCGAGGTCAAACTACGCAAAAGTTGTTCGTAGCCATCATCTCCCAACCCTTCTTTATTTACAAGGCGAGAAGTGATTTTATGCGGTGCAGCCTCATCTAAATCGGGCGGAAGGGGAGTGCCTTTATCTAACAAGCCATTTTTCATCAAATCTTCCTTTACCTTTGAAAAAGATACCCTGTCCCAAGTATTCATCAGCGATCCATTTTCAAGATATTGTTCTTCACTCCCAGCTACCCCATCAATGATTAAATCTACAGCTTCAGGGGGAAAGTATTTATAGACGAACAAAAATAATTCACCTATATCTCCCTCCCAATAACCATACATACAGCAATTATGGTGAACCTTCTCATAATCAAACGCCTCCACACTAGGGCGAGCATTAATTTTGAGGTTAGTGCCAATGAGTTTCGATGTTTCATCTGATTTAATCATCTTTTCCCATGCTTTCAAAATTATCAAAGTAGGGTACTTCTCCCTTGGAAACTCTTGGTTTTCATCGTAGTCATTCCAATGTAACTCAAACTTAACCAATTCTTTAGGCAAAGGAAAAGTTTGAAGTCTTAGTTCTGTTACGATGCCATAACTCATACCTCCCCCACCACGTAATGCCCATAATAAGTCAGGAACATGACCCTCTTTTTCATCAACTTCAACGATTGTACCATCTCCCAACATAAGGGTAGCACCTTTTAAAGACTCGCAATTCATGCCCATTTTTCTTGTCCAAGGTCCCCAGCCTCCCCCTAAGGTAAAGCCTGTTATGCACACCGTGGCGCAAGTTCCATGTGCAATCATCACCTTTTTCTTTGCAAGCTCGCTCGTTAAACGAATAAAACGGTTGCCTGCCCCAATTTTAGCAATGCCCGTCTGTTCATCAATCTCAATGTGACTGATTTTAGAAACATCTATTACCACTGCGTTTGTGCCAGAAGATTCTCCTTCATGGTCATGCCCGCCTGCACGCACACGCACAGGAATATCGTGTTTAATTGCTATTTTATAAGCAATCGCCACGTCTTTCTTCGATTCGCAATACACAATTATCAAGGGATTTTGCTGGATTCTGGTATTAAACCCTTGAGATGCAAGGAAATAATCTAGTAATTGGTTCTCGCCACCTTGTGCTACGCACATTTTTAGATGCGCTAAATGATAGTATAACGCATGAATACAAGCTTCTGCCTTTTCAAAATATTGGGCAAAATAGCCTTTCATCTGCTCCATGAATAAGTAATTAATAGTGAATAATGAATAGTGAATAATGATAAGTTATTGATAATCAGCAAAATAATTCCCTTTGAAAATATCAAATAAGTTTAATAAAATACTTACAGCATTTTCAGTAAAAAGACATATTGATTTTAAGTATTCCTTTTTAGCGCATATTACGTATTATATGAAAACAAAGGAAATGATTCAGAGGCAAAGATAATAAAATAAGTAAATTATTTTTATATTTTTAAAAAAATTGTGAAATTGATAATTAAATGTTTGTAATTCATCCTGTAAACGGGATAAATTTTCTCAAGCCTTTCATAAATATTCTCATTATTTAGCGTGGGAATTAATTCCCACGCTAAATAATGAGAATATTTACCTCATGTAAAGTATAATACTGTACCTTGTCATTGAATTATACACAAAACAAAAACGGTTATTTTCGAGAAGCTTGTTCTCAAAAATAACCGCTAATTTGGGTAGAAATTTTACTTTATACTGTCAAAATTTCCTCTTCTTTCGCTTTCAAGATTTTCTCTACTTTTGCGACAAATTCATTGGTCATGTCTTGCACCTTTTTTTCTGCCACCTTTTGCGCATCTTCAGACACGCCTTTGTCTTTCGATTTCTTGATTTTTACATTGCTATCTTGGCGAATATTGCGAAGGGCAATTTTTGCCTCTTCCCCTTCTTTTTTTGCCTGCTTCACCAACTCTTTCCTTCTTGATTCATTCAAAGGAGGAATGCTAATTCTAATCTCATTTCCATCATTTTGAGGTGTTACCCCCAAATTTGCCTCCAAAATCGCACGCTCAATTGCGCCAATCATTTTCTTTTCAAAAGGGCGCAACAATAAAGTACGTGCATCGCCCACTGTGATGCTACAAACGCCAGAAATTGGGGTAGCCGAACCATAATAATCCACCCTTAGTCCATCTAACATGACGGGGCTTGCCTTTCCAGCGCGAATTTTCGCCAATTCACTCTCCAAATGGCTGATAGATTTCTCCATCGTTTCTTGTGCCGAACTCAAAATCGGCTTAATATTCTCATCCATAGTAACAAACAATGAAAATAAAGTGATAAATTTAGGGGCAAAGATAGAAATTTTTGGCGAAATGTGGAATTTCACTGAAAAGTTGTTAATTTTTTCCGCTTCCAATCTCTAAAATTTGACATACAGATATTCCTTTATATTTACTATCGCAAAGATAACAAAAGCCTTGGGTTTTACCAATGAAAAGTTACGCATAGAAAAAGCATTTGGGCGCAGTTCTGCTTTTTCATGAAAATTTGCAGTTTAGAAAAATCTTTGTACTTTTACATACGAAACAATTCGTACTAATTCATTCGTAGTTTATAATTCGCAGGATTTGACAAAGCGAAAGGCAGGATTTTGTTTAATTTTGTTACAATTTTAGGTAGTCCTTCAAATGTAATGCTAACTAAAACCTGTAGCGGCTGCTTTAGCTGCCGCAAAAGCGCAAAAACGAAGTTTTTGCAAGTTATCGGGCAGCTAAAGCAG
>JBJXHA010000369.1:0-12984 GCA_046160275.1 Bacteroidia bacterium
TTAATTGTTCTCTGATACTTAGCTACCAAGAGGCAAATCAAAATCGTAACTATTCCCTTGATTATCAACACTTTTTATCTTTAATTTCCCTTGATAATTTTCTATATAAGTTTTACATAAAGTCATCGCAATCGCAAGCACTGAAGCTGGATTTGAGTGATTGCTTGTCAAGTTAAACAAATTTACAATATCCTCTTCTTTTAAGGCAGGAGCTGTATCCTTCACCATAATCGCAGCTCGCCCCTCTTTTATTTGGGCTTCTAAGCAAACACTTCCATTGGTAGGCGTGTGTTTAATGGCAAAACTCAACAAGTTTCTTAAAATGGTAAACACCTGATTTCGGTCTGCATAAAGTTTTATTTTTGGGTCAATTGTATCTAATAATTTGATTTTGTTATGCAAAGCGATGCTATCCAAACCGCTTAACACCTCGTTTGCCACATCAATAAAATCAAAATTCACCAAAGAAGGGTTATCGCCTTTCATTTCACGCAAAGACCATTTCAACAAATTATCTACGGTTTCTGCCACGTTATCTACATTATTTAGCAACTGTGGCGCAAGTTCTACAATTTTTTCGGGGGGTAAATTTTGTTCACGAAAAACCTTCAAAACGTCTTTTAACTCGGAAATAGGCATACGAATGTCCTTCGAAATCGTAGTGAAAAGTTGATTTTTATTTTGGTTCATTTTCGCTAAATCTTGCTGTTTTTGCAAAATTAGCTGATTTTGCATTTCAATCTCGCTATTTTTTCGCTCTAATTCTCGCTGAATTTTTGCCTTTTGCTTCATGCTTTGATATAAGCCAATACTCAAACCTGACAAGACAAGAAAGCCGATAATAAAGCCGACAATTTGCATTTGTTGGTTTCTCAGTTGTTCTTTTTTGGTAATCGCATCGCGTTCTAACTTCTTGAGTTCCTTGTCTTTTTCTTTAATCTTTTGGTCATTTTCAAACTGTTCAATTGTCGCACGTTTTTCTAACTCAAGCACTTTTTCCTTTTGTGACTGTGCGCGTTTTAAATAATCAAAATATTCCTTTGGACGGCTCATTTGTTGATAACTTTGCGCCATCAGCGAGTAGATTTGTTGTAACTCTTTATGCTGTTTCAGTGTATCAATTTGGAGCAGTAGCTCTTCACTTGCATGAATTACCGTTTCATATTTTTTCTGGAGAAACAAATCGGATATATTTGATAATGAATCACTTAATCCACCTTTTGCGTACAAATAATTTCCATTCCCAAAGATTATCAGGCAAAGGTATAAAAAAAAGAAAGTATATTTTCCCATAACAGGTGCTAAGTTGAAGCGTTATAACCATTGATTGTGGGGCAAATATAGTTGAAAAGTAATGATTTTGAAAAAGGATTATTATATTTATAAATATTTCATGTAAATTTACAATTTGTGGAGTACTACATTTTTCTTGCACTTCGCACAGAAACAACCCAAAGAATAAAGCAGCCAAACAAGGCACCCAAATAACCTACAATGCTGAGATAAGGGATTCCTGTGCTGCTGCGCGGCAATTGAGGGGCAAATAAGGCAAGCGATGCGCTAATAAAAAGTGCAGAAATCACAATAGATAAGGTTAATCGGTTGATTGTGCGCGTTACTTTATCTAAAATAGGTTCATATTCTTTATGCTCGAGTTGTATGCGCAAGCGACCTTTGCGAGTTTGCTTTAAAATGTCGTGAATTTCAATGGGAAGCGACTGCAAAAAGTAAATCAATTCGCCTGTATCATTGTATAAATCACGCCCTAATTTATTGGGCGAAAACTTATCACGAATTAACTTCATGCCGTAGGGCTTCATAAATTCCATCGTATTGAAGTCAGGCGAAAGCACTTTTCCAATGCCTTCCAAAATTGCCAATGCCCTCAAAATCAAGAAAATACTTCCAGGTACTCTCATGCGATGCTCATAAATCAAAGATTGCAAGCGTGCGCCAAAAACGGCCATGTTCGATTCTTTGACATCTAGCGCAGCAAAATCCTCAATAATTTCGCTCACCTCAT
This sequence comes from Bacteroidia bacterium, assembly GCA_046160275.1. Taxonomy (GTDB): domain Bacteria; phylum Bacteroidota; class Bacteroidia; order J057; family J057; genus JBJXHA01. The sequence continues at coordinate 2,024 of JBJXHA010000369.1, forward strand.
ATTCGAGTTGTTTTACATCTTTAATTTCATCATCAATAGACAAACGCCGAAGGTAAGTAGCCGCTGCACGCGCATCTTTTTGCGCCATACTGATAAAAATACCTGCAAAATTTTGTTTATCTTCCTCCATCAATGAGCCAACCATGCCAAAATCAATCAAGCAAATAGAGCCATCAGGACGCACCAATACATTGCCAGGGTGAGGGTCTGCATGAAAATAGCCATGTTCAAAAATTTGGTTGAGGTAAATTTTCATACCTAATTTTGCCACATCGTCAGGATTTACCCCCCAAGCTGTCAACTGCTCGACATTCGTAATTTTCGTACCGCTCACCATTTCTATCACCATGACGCGCTCCGTTGTGTATTGTCGGTAGGCTTTGGGAACATAAAAATCGGTGTTTTCAGCATAATATTTTCGAAACTGCTCAATATTTCTTGCTTCGTGGTTATAATCCAATTCCTTTAACATAGAACGCTCAAAGGCTTTTACCACGTCCATTACATTGATTACCCCCACACTTTCCAAAAATTTCTCTGTGCGCAAGGCTAAATCTTTCATAATGGAAAGGTCGGTATCAATTTGCTCTTTTACATTAGGGCGTTGAATTTTTACAACCACCTGCTCGCCATTCGATAACCTTGCCAAATGCACTTGCCCAATGGAAGCAGAACCAATCGGCGTTTCTCCAAAATATTCAAAAAACTCTTCGATTTTTATATTCAGCTCTTTTTCAATGATTTGCTTGGCTAAAGTTGTGTCAAAAGGAGCTACACTGCTTTGCAATTTTTCAAATTCGTGTATCAAAGCGGCAGGCAAAATATCGGGGCGATTGCTTACAACTTGGGCAAATTTCACAAAAGTTGGACCTAACTCCTCCGTAGCCATGCGAATTCTTTCCCACCTTGTATATTCAAATACAGGCTTCTCGCTGCGATACCAAGTGAGCTTGGTTTTCTCAGACACCATGTTTTGCAAAGATGTTTCCGTTACCACATCTTCGAACCCATATTTTAGGAGTATTCGAATAATTTCGCGTGTTCTGCGAAGATTTTTAAAGGTTTGATTGAATAGCATAGTAACCGTATTTGCTCGTTTTGGCGATAAAACATAATACAGAACCTTGTTTTAGGTTTTCTTAAAAACGAACAACAAAAGTAACAAAATAAATGTAAGCGCAAAAGCAAAAAAATGCTGTTAGCTTTGATAGGTACGCAACAGAAAGGCATTAGGAAATTATTCTTTTTTCAAGTAACTTATAATCAATTATTTAATTCATTATAATCTCAAATCTATTTTAACCTTTTTGCTTGAATTTGGTAGGCAATCAAAAATCTTTCGTATTTTGCGCACTGATTTTAGACCTAGAAAGGTTTTTAAAAACCTTTCTAGGTCTAAAATCAGTATTAACCATTAACCATCTTACAGAATATGAACAAATTTTATTATGCGATGTTTTGCTTGTTGCTTTGCTTTTCTTGTGGGAAAGACGAAGGGAAAGAAAAAAACATTCGTACAGAAACAATAGGCGATTCGACTGCAGTTACGAAAGTAAGCAATGAAAAGGGAGCGAGAAAGTTGCAATTAGGTAAGACCAACGGCTTTCGTGTGCAGTTGTATGCAAGCCTTGTGCGTGAAGATGCGTTGAAATACAAAGCAGTATTTCAAAAGCATTTTCCAGAAATCGAAAATTATATTGTGTATGACGAGCCGCGTTATAAGTTGCGAGCAGGCGATTTTTTGGATAAAGAGAATGCAAGAATTGTGTGTAATCGCATTAATTCGGTAAAAGAATTAGACGGTTCATTTGTGATTAAATGTAAAGTAAATGTAATCCTTGAGCCTGCAACAACAACTACGGGAACAACTTCTGGCGGTTTTGACATTAAACCTGTGCCTGTTGATACGAGTAAAAATGTCATTTGGGTGGATTCTACAGGTTCTCAAGTGAAGTTTAGTACGGAGGAGGTTTTGACCAAAGAGGAAGCAAAACAAGAAAGGCGCGTATTGGATAATGAATTCAAATCAGAACCATTACCAACAGATGTGCCTGCAAAACCTGGCGATTTATTAAAACCCGCCCCAAGAAAATTACCTGTTTTGGATTCTACCAAAAAATAAGTTTTTTAGCATTTACAGGTCATTGTGCAAAAGCGTAATGACCTGTAAAATAGTTGCATTTTAAAGATAGTTTTTCTCTTTCGAGATGCATTTTGCTCGAAATCTTCTTTTTTCTCCCCCAAACATGGAAACAGTCCTCTCTTATTCTTTCCTTCTCTTTGCCTTTCTCTTCTTACTATGGCTTTGCTTATTCCGCCCACAATATCTGCGTGATATTTTTTGGCTTTCAATTCCGCTTTCTTTCAATATTTCTTGGGGAAATGTGGCGATTTCTTTCCCTTCTGAATTACTACTTTGCGTACTTGCAGGAATGTTATTGATTTCTTTCTTTTTTTCAAAAGAAACGCTGATAAAACCTAATTTCCAACCGCTACATCCTCTTACATTCCTTCTTTTGCTTGATGTTCTTTGGTCTTTTCTTACTACTTTCACCGCAGAATATCCCCTGATTGCCTTAAAAAGAAGCATTATTAAAATGCTGTATTTTCTTGTTTTTTATCTCTATCATTCACAAATTTTCGAAAAAGAGCCAAAGTTAATTTTGCGTTTTTTTAAACTCTATTTTCTAGGCTTACTTCCCGTCCTATTTTACACCTTAATTCGGCACGCGCCTTACAGTTTTAGCCAAACTGCCGCCTCTGATAGATGCTATCCTTTTTATGCAGAGCACGCAGTTTACGGAACTTGTTTAGTTTTTTTAGTTCCTTATCTACTTCATCTTCTAGGCAAATTTTCAACGTGGAAAGAAAGCTTACTTGCTACCACTTTGAAAATCAGCAACTTATTATTGCTGTGTTTTGCCTGTTTTGCTAACAATTCTCGTGCAAGTTGGATAGGCTTAATGTTGGCTTTATGTATGGGTTTTTTGTTAAAATTGGGCGTAAAATTTAAAACATGGATGCTGGGTTTAGGCATTTTTTTCTTGATAGTTTGGATAAATCAAGACGCCATTTTATTGAAATTACAAGAAAATAAAGCAGAAAGTCGCACCGAAACCCTAGAAAATCAACTTGCTTCTGTTACCAATATCAGTACAGATGTTTCTAATTTAGAGCGAATTAACCGATGGTGGTGCGCCTTTGAGATGATAGAACAACGTCCTTTTTGGGGTTGGGGTAGCGGAAATTTTGAACCTTGTTACGCACATTTTCAACGTTGGCACAAAATAACGCGCATCAGTACAAGAAATGGCGAAAAAGGCAACGCTCATTCCGAAATTTTGATGGCTTTGGTAGAAGGGGGAATACTCGGAGGCATCATTTGGCTCTCTATTATGCTTGTTTCTTTTTATTGTGGTACAAAAATTTACTTTGAACACCCGCAAACGCAAGCATGCGAATGGGCACTTTTTCTTTTATTGGGACTAATGACCTATTATGTTCACTCCTTTTTTAATGCCTTTCTCAACCAAGATGAATTTGCGGCTCTGCTTATCACAAGTTTAGCGGCACTCAAATCCTTACAATATCTAACGGACAAAACACCATGCAAACAAACATTTTTTTCTTAACAGGCTTTATGGCTTCGGGCAAAACCTCTTTTGGGCGCAAGGCTGCGGCAAAATTGGGGGCTAGTTTTTGGGATTTAGATGAGTACCTTGTGCAGGTGCAAGGGCCTAGCATTGCAGAGATTTTTGCGCAAGAAGGAGAGGCTACTTTTCGGCAGTTAGAACATGAAACCTTGCTTCAATTTATTGCTTTTTTACAAGAAAAGGATGGGCTTCATTTGGTTGCTTGTGGGGGCGGAACTCCTTGTTTTTTTGATAATTTGGCATTGATGAAGGCGGCAGGGAAAATGCTATATTTGCAGCATGATTTTCCCATTTTATTGGGGCGTTTGCGGGTATTGCAACCTACACGCCCAATGTTAGCGCATTTGTCCCCAGAGGAACTCTCGCAGTTTATCGAAAATTTATTGACCCAAAGAGAGCCTTATTACCTTCAAGCCGATTGCATCATTAATAGCCCAAATGTGCCGCGTTTATGCGCAGCGATACAGCCTTATTTAAGTTGAGATTTTCCTTTTTTAGGTCATTTCGGCTACCGTTCAATGACCTAAAAAAGGAAAATCTGTTGTATTTAAGTATTCGGTAAGAATTAGTTTATGTTAATCTTTTGAGTTAAAATATTGATAATGAAAGAGTTAAATCTATTCTCCATTTTCAATTATTAATTATCCATTACTTATTACCCCGCATCTTCCCAGGTTTTCCCCTCATTTTGAAGCGTTTTGACATACAACTCCTCCACTTTTTTTCGCGCCCATTCGGTTTTACGCAAAAATTTCAGGCTAGATTTGATGCTTGGGTCATGGTTAAAACAATTTACTCGGATAAGAAAACCCAAATCGTCCCAGCCATAGACCTCCACCAAATAAGTGAGAATCATCTCTAATGTTTTCCCATGTAAGGGGTCTTTTGAAGGTGTCATATTAAATAGGAATGATTGATGATATGATTTTTATTCCTCTGCGTCTTCCTTTTGGTAGTGGCATAAATGTAATGCTGTACGGGCTGCTTTAGCTGCCCGATAACTTGCAAAAACTTCGTTTTTGCGCTTTTGCGGCAGCCAAAGCAGCCGCTACAGGTTTTAGTTAGCATTACATTTGAAGGACTACCTTCCTTTTTAAGCACAAAGCCGCTACACTGATAGACAGGTTGTGGCGGATATTTGGTAAAAAAAGCATCAGTTTTCGCTTTTTGACATAAATAAAATACGCTCCCTCTTTCATTCTTGATGAGGCGCACATTTTTACAAGTATTACATAAAGAAGTATGATATAGCATGATGTTCAATATATTTTTTTGACCTAACAAGGTGTTTCCTGCACCTTGTTAGGTCTATCAACTACCAGTTAAATTCCTCGTTCAACACTTTATTAAAAAAGGATTGTAAAGCAGCAGCATCGCCATTGAGTTTGTGCAATTCTACTGAAACAAATACTTGGTTGATTTTACCATTGCTAAATAAGGTACTACCAATAATACTGCGCGGACCAACCCAGCCACCTGTACCTTGAATTTGGGCATGATACATATTTTGACTAGGATTTTTGGCATAAAAAGGATCAACACCCGTAAGAAAAACGCTAGGTTTTAAGGTTGGGTAAGTTGCCGCAGCCATATTCACAGGCAAAACGCTGCTATCCGTAGGAATCCGCGCTTGTCCTGCCGAGGTAGAAAGACTATCAAAAGGGGAGTAACTAAAAATAGCCGACTCGTAAGCGGTAGCTTTTGTATTGAAGCGAGCAGGAAAACGTGCCGAAATCAACATTTTTCCGCCTTGATTTAAATATTTTTGCAATGCTGTTGCCGCCAATTCTAAATACAACTGATTCGCAAAGTCTTGTTGCTCAATCCCATCTGAATACCAGAAAACTTTGTCGTACAAACTTAGATACAAACTAAAAGTTGGCTCCCAAAATTTAGGCGCATTTCCACTCATCTTGTAAATATCGTGTGTAATCCCTAAGTTCGTAAAAATGGCATTATAAATTTCTTCGGGAGTGGGCGTTCCTGTTAAATTATACTCATCAACTACCAATACATCAGCAGTTTGTGGCATTAAATAAAAATTAATTGAGCTATCCACTTGGCTAAAACTTCCCGCTTTGTCTTTGACTTTGAGATACAACTGATTCACAGCACCCACATTCAAACCTTCTATGCGTGCGCTAAGCAATTCGGCGACACTATTTTTATAGACTTTGGCATTTTGCACGCCTATGTTTTTCGGATTTTCAGGGACAAGCGTGAGAAAACTAATATTTTGCGGCAAGGCATACCATTTTCCAGCATTTGCCTTGATAAATACCGAATCTAAGGTTTCGTTGCCATCTAAATCCGAGCTATTCCATAAGGTTGTAAGCACAGAATAAACCGTATCGGGAATTGGGCTTTGAGTGTCAAATGCAATTTTAGGGGCAGTATTACGAATCGGAATTTTTAAGAAAGCAGGGCTTGCATCTTTCGTTCCTTTGTCATCAATCGCGCGAACATAAAAACTAATGTCTGTTGTATCGCTGCCGGAATTGATGCTAAAACGAAAAGTAGAATCTTGCTTAGTGGTTGAAAACCAATTTGTTTGGTCAAAAGATAATTCGTAACTTTTCACATAACCATCTTTGTCCTCACCCGACCAATGCAAGGTAATAATACTGTTAAGCCTATCTTGCCCCGTTACGTTCATCTCTGTCACCGAAATCTTCGATTCAGGAGCCAAATTGTCTAATAAATCTCCCTTTTCACAAGCAAATAATCCTGCCAATAAAAAGAGGAAAATAAAGTGTAATTTATTCATATACATTGAGTTGTGATTTTATTCAAATAAAGAAAGTTGTATGTCTTCAATAGCGGTTTTTACAAAAGTTTGTTCATTTTCTATTAACTTGAAAGTTTGATAATTGGTTAATAAAGCTTCTGTCATAGGATTCCTATTTTCTTCTTTTGCTCCTACATGATAGAAATGCTCTGTTGTTGCAATAGCATAATCACCCCAAACTTTTTGCAAATATTCATTTTTTCGATACTGATTACTGTGCCAAGTTGAAATAATTACCTTTGCCTTTTTTTCTTGTAGCAAATTTACTAAACAAAGCTCATCTTCCTCATTCCAACTATCATAATAATCTACGTGCCGCCCAATGTAAGGAGGGTCACAATAAACTAAATCTGTTGCTTTTATATTTTGTAAGGTTTGTCTAAAATCCTGACAAAGAAACGTCCAATCATTATTTTTTATAAGGTATTGAATATCATGTATTTGATTTACTATTTTGGTGATATACGCTTGGGCAAATCTTTCAGGTTTATGCCCATAAGGAACATTAAAAGCTAATTTTTTATTAAAACGAATCATTCCATTAAAACAAGAGCGGTTCAAAAATAGAAAATCCAACGGCTCAAAAGTTTCATTAAAGCGACTACGTACCTCGTTGTAATAATTTTGCCCCTTTTCTGCCAATTTTTTTCCTTCTATTTGTAAAAACTTTTTTGCAATAGTAGGTGTAATTTCTTCCGTTTGCAAGGCTTGATAAAACCGAATAATATGTGGGTTACTATCTGCAAAAACAGCCTTTGTGGGCTGAATATTAAATCCAACTACCCCAGAACCCATAAATGGTTCAATCCACGTATCATATTCATTGACAGGAAGGTGATTCAGGATAAAAGGAAGAAGTTTTGTTTTTTTGCCTTGTATCTTAATCGGAGGAACATAAATCTTTTTAGTCATTTGATTTTAAATTAGCAGTCGTTTTTTTTGTTACAATTCTTTCTGACATCCATGCGTCCTCTTTTCCTTTAAACCTCAAATAATCTACCAAATTTGTAATAACTTGAGGTTTACCACTTTTGTCTAATTTATCGGGGGAAACAATTTTACCATAATTCATCCAATACTCATCAAAAAAGCGCTCTCCTAGCTTAGAAAAAACACCATTTCCTTGTATAATGTCCTGAATGTGTGTGATACTACCAATGTTTGCCGTATTTCCACTTCCGCTTTTGTCACTTGCAATTCGCCATTTTTCTTGTGCAAAAAAATCAAAATTATCAATTACCGATGGGATATTATGCAGCATTTCTCTGGAATAAATCTTAGCTTCCTCTAAATAAGAGAAGGCATTTCTTGAATAAAGTATTCCCAAACAATAATGCCCAAGGTATTCATTATAAGGAAATTGTATATTTTTTGTACTAGAACGATTGGTAAAATACTCGCCATGAGACCCTAAAGTGAATCCATTACAAAAAGAGGGATTTTCGGTTAAACGATAAGTCGTTTTTATATCTATTGCAAACTTGATTTGTGTATCATTTTTTGAAATCAGGGATATATCTGGATACCAGTTTTGTTTTTCTGCTAGAATTAAATCAAACCCTTGTTTATTCGCAAAAGTTAATATCTTAGAAAAAAGATGAATTTCTAAAATTTTAGAAATAATTTTTGTATCAGATGAAATGGGATAAATGTTTTCAAATATATCAATAAAACCTTTTACAGTCCATTGTTTGTCGGGAGTCGAAACATAAGTATTTAGTGTTTGGGTAAATACTTGTAACTCTTGAAGAAAATTAGCTTTGATAGAAACTCTGTCTTGCATTTTGTTTAAATGTCATATACTTAAAAGAGGAGCACAAAAGTAGCAAAAATCTCTTTCCATAGAAAACATAAAATTTATTTCTCTTCGCCAAGCCCCAAAATCCAAGTCTTTGCCTGTTTCAAGGTTTCATCATTTCGGAAATCATTTGCCTTGATTTCATTGGCATTGGGAATGGTTACGTCAGGTAGGATTTTGCCGCCATATAATTTACCCGTTCTATCCGCATAAATAGAAGTCGTAAGGAAAATGCGAGAACCGTCTTTCATGTCAAAACTGCTGTTTCCTGTAGAAAGTCCATGCGTAGGTGAGCCGAAGCTACGAACATTTTGCACGGCTCGAAATGCAACCGTTACAACTTCTCCTGAACTTGCTGTTTTGTCCCCAGTTAATACCGCAATTGGTAAATTTTGGTGTTTTAATACATAACTTTTATGCGGCAATTTCAGCAAAGTGCCATTGTCTAACCCCACTTTCCCATTCGTATGAAACCATGCGTAACGTTTTTGATTGCCATCAACAAAATAACCATATTTCCCATTTCCCAACAAAGGCGCAATTCCCAATAACATGGGCCAGCAATTCCCTCCTTGATTTTGTCTTAAATCCAAAACCCAGCCCTTAATCTCCTGATTATCAAGGGAACGAATGATACTTTGCAAAGAATCAGCGTAGGTTTGACAGACCTCCACATTTCCACTGGAAAAAGCAGGCATTTGGATATAAGCAAACTGTTTTTCCATATAAACGCCAAAGCCACTTACCGTTTTTGCCTTTGTTTCAGGTGATTGCGTTTCGGCAGGTTTTACCCACTCTTCCGCAGCTTGTGGTTTCATCAAAAAGCTATGATTATCGCCTAATTGCCCAAGCACATACTCCACCGCAGGGTAGCAATCTTCCGTAGTTTTCGCCTTGCTAATCAAAAGGTTAGTTGTATTTTTTAGTTTCACAAAATCCACAGAATCTTTGCGAATGCTGTTATTTTCGATGTGTTGAAATGCCAATTTCATGTATTTTTTTGCCTCCTTCGTTGCTTGACTTTTTCTCGCATCAAGGGGTAATTGTGTCAAAGTAAACGCATCAAACCAAGCCCTTCCTTCGCCATCTATCAAACCACCAATAACCATTTTATCCATTTCGGGAGTAGTAAAAAACTCTAGCTTCGCCTCTCGCCATAATTTTTTCTCCTTAATCACCTCTTTGTCCATATCCACAAAACTGACGCGCTTCTTTCCTTTTAGCGTACTCACAAACAAAGAAGCAAAACTTTCTTCTTCTCCTTCTACTCTCACACGAGCAGTTAGCTGCCAATACAAAACTTGGTTTTGAGTTAAGGGAATATTTTGCGTAATAGCCCCATAAGTAGTAGTGCTATCATGCTGAATAATTGCAGCATATTTTCCTTTTATTTTTAAGGTAGAATCTATGGAACAAGAAGTACCAACACTTATGCGCCAGTGCGCAAAAAGGGAATCTTTTTGAGTAGTAAGTTGCTCAAAATCATTGTTTTGTATGGATTGAGCAAGCAAGCAAGCAGGGAGCGTTATCAGGCAAAAAAATAGTGCTTTTTTCATGCAGCAAAGATAATATTTTTTGTCAATATATCCTTTTTTTTGAGGAAAGGGAATATTTCCCATATAAGTAAGTATTTCTGCATAAAATTATAACATTATACAATTATTGTAACAAAATGTCTATTTCAGACACAAAAATCAAATAATAATATACAAAAAATGTATTAAAACATTTGGTAAGTAAAACAAATACTCTTATATTTGTGAAATGAAATACTATGCTCCCTCCCTCACACCTTGTATTTCGATCCAACTCATTCATTTTTTTTATTAACCTTCTTTAATTTAAACCTGTTTACTATGCCAAATTTTTCTACAGTTTTCATGCTATGCATGATGATTTTCTATTCAAACCTTCATGCCGCAATTTCTATTGAGCGAGTAACGGCTCCACATTTTAATGTGGACAGTAATCAACCTACGACAGGCCCTCGCGCTGCCTATGTAGGCTACAAACTTAAAAATTCAAGTTTAACAGACAATGCGCTGAATTTACGAGTAAGGCTCAAAATTATTACGAGCGGTTACGCACTTGCAGGAGGACAAAATCCTATTCAAGAAATTCCACTTTTGGCTCCGAGTGAGTCAGATGTTTTGTATTGGTTTGTGACTTACCCGAGTAGTAAAACAACTTCATGTACTATGCGCGTAATTGTAAATGAAAACGGCATATCTAAAGATTCTAGCCAATTTGTGATTACGAATAAGTCAAGTATTAGCTCGAATGCAGGGGGGCAAATTGCAAATGCTACTGTACAATCTGGCGCAAATGTGGGGCAAATTGTGAGTTTTACGGTTACTTACAGCTTTGGCGGTGTGCAGACGAATGAAACTTTTAATATGCAGCCCGCGGGAAATGTTGATTTTAATGCCGCAGGCTTTCAATTAGTTAATACTATCGTTGACAGTTCAGATGTGCCAGGAATTAATGTTGGAGATACTGATAAGTTGTATTACCTTGCTGCGGGGAATAATACAGGAACGGGAAAGAAAGTAAAAGTAAAATACTATTTTCAATACCGTACTACCAATGACTCCACAAAAGCCCAACCTTATGCAGTTCAAACAAGTGGAACGCAGATTAAGTACACAGACAATTATGGTTATGCAATAAATGTTTCTTACCCTCCCTCCCCTACTCCCATTAATTTTGCGGTAACAGAAAC
>JBJXHA010000370.1:0-13107 GCA_046160275.1 Bacteroidia bacterium
ACAGATGAAAGTCAAAGTGGAGGTGGGAGTTATTATCGCATTGTGCAAATAGATATAAATGGCGCAAGAGAGGAAAGTTCTCCTATACGTGCCATGTTAAATTGTGGTAAAAAAGGAGTAAGCATTGAAAACTGGACATACCAAGATGGAGAAATAAAAATACTTCTCTCAGCAGAAGAAGCTGAGCAAACGATGTTAACGCTTACGGATTTATCAGGTAGAATTGTTGCTACTCAAAAATATGACCTAACCGTAGGTTTTAATCAAATTTCCTTGAATCAACCTTTGCCTTCAGCAATGTATGCACTTCGAGTAAGTGCTTCGCGTAGCAATGATTCTCAAAAAATTTGGATAACGGAGTAATTCAAAGTCGATAAGTGTGGGATAAATATACTAAACAGTTCGGAACTCTTCGAAGAGTACCGAACTGTTTAGTATATTTATCAATCATACATATTTGCCAAGCGAACTAAGCCTTTTACATCTAAAATCTTAATTTTTTTGCCTGCCAATTCAATCAACCCTTCATGTTTAAAATCAGAAAGTAAGCGAATGGCTGTTTCTGTAGCCGTTCCGATTAATCCCGCAATTTCCTCACGCGAAAGAGCAACATTTATAATTTGATTATCCCCCTCAAAACCAAAGGTTTCTTTCAAAAAAAGCAAAGTTTCGGCTGCCCTTTCTCGCACAGATTTTTGTGCCAAAAGCGTTACCTTCTCTTGCAAAGCGCGTAAATCATCTGACAAACGTTTGATAATTTCAAAGGAAACGGTATTTTCACTAGAAATAACGCTGAAAAAAGCCTCTCTTGGCAAAAAACAAACGTGCACTTCTTCTAAGGCGACCGCGCTCACACTCAAAGTATCTCCACTCATCAAGGCGCGATAACCTAATACATCACCTTCTTTGGCAAAACGAACAATCTGCTCTTTGCCCTCTCCACCCGTTTGAAATAGCTTTAACTTTCCTTGATTTATACAATAAATCCCTGTGGCATAACCATTTTCATGAAAAAGATGCTGCCCTTTTTTAAAAACCATGCCATGTTTATTCTCGTCCATTTTGTCTAATGCTTGCTGATTCAACTTGCAAAAAATAGACTCCTGTCGATTTACACAGTGGCTGCATGATGGAGTTTCGTGATGTTTCATTTTAATAAATCAGATGATAAGTAGGTGATAAAACTAATAAATCTCAAAAGTGTTAATGTGATGAAGCAAAATTAGTTTATTTTGGGTGAAATACACAAGCTCTCGTAAGAAATTATTCAAAAACAGGAAATTATACCCTATAAAATCAGGTGAAATGACCTAAAAGAACAGCTGCACCACATTTTTTGTACTACCCAAAAAAAGAAATGTGTATCTTTACCCTTCTAATCTCTTTTTCTATTTATACAGATGAACAAGATACAAAAGCTGATTTTTCTTTTAGAACCATATATTCAAGGTACAACTTTAAATACGATTTCGGGCTATTCTCACATTCAAGGGCGAATTGAGGTGGCTATTTTTGAGAAAGCGCTGCAACTTTTGGCAAAAAAACACCCTGCTTTGCGCTCGCAAATGAGCGAAAATGACAAAATTCAGATTACAGAACAAGCCGATACTAACTTGACATACTTCCCTCAAATAGAAAACACTGCGGAGTTGATTCAGCAACTTTCTCAACAGCCGATTTCTCTTTATGATACTGCTTTGTGGCGTAATTATCTTTTCTATCCTGCGGAAAATGAAACAATCTGGTTATTACAAATTCATCATTTTATCGCAGATGGATGGGCTGTTTCTCAAATTTTTCGACAAGTGTCCACGTTTTATACGCAACTTTTAGCTGACCCTACCTATGATATTGCTTTTACTTTGCCAAAAGAAACCTTTCCTTTGCCAAATGCAGCAGATAAAGTTTTTTGGCAAGGACAAAACATTCCTTTTTTGCCCCCACAAACGCAGCAACTTCACCCAACAGCGCGTTTTTATTTGCCGCTAAATAAAAAATATTGGGTGAAACTACAGCAGTTTTGTGATTACCACAGGATTGATTTAAGCCATTTATTTAGTAGTATTTTAAAAATTTATTTTTATCGTACCGCCGAGAAACAACAGTTTCTAATGGGAATGCCTGTTTTGAATAGAAGCGGTAGAGAACAACGTGCAGTTGTTGATTTGTTTGTGAATTTCTTACCTTTATCCTTTGAAATAGAAGAAGATGACAGCGCTTTAGCGGTAATTTTACGGGCTAAAACGTTTATTTTAAACCTATATAGACATCAATCTTATCCGCTTTTAACCTTGTTAGAAGACTTACAACAAGAAAATAAAAGCGCAAATAAGTTATTTAATGTGTTATTTTCTTATGAAAAACATGGTTACGGGAATACTTTTGCAAATTACGAAGCGCAACCTACTTTTTTGCCGCATACTGCTGATGATAATTTCTTGACTTTTCATTTAATGGAATACCAAAATAGCGGCGATATTCAACTTGCCATTGATTTCGCTACCGATGTGTTTTCAAAAGAGAAAATGGTTTGTATGATAGATAATTGGCAGTCAGCTTTATTTCAAATTGTTAAAAATACAGAAATTCCTGTTAAAAAAATACAATGGACAAGGGGAATAAAAATGCCCTTTCATTCACCTTTTTTTCAGATAAAAAATGCTGCGCTTAATTTTTTAAAAATGGCACTTGTTTTCCAAGAGAAAAGCATGAATTATGGCGAACTTTATCGTAAAGCCTTCTGTTTTGCCATGTATTTACGTAAAAAAGCAAAACAAAAAACTGTCATATCTTTCTCATTTTCAAGAGGTTTTGATACAATAATTGCTTTACTTGGTTGTTTTGTGGGAAATTATACAGCCCTTATTTTGCCCGAAGATATTAGCGAAGAAAGAAAGAAAAAGTTGCAGGAAAACAGCAAAGTTGCCTTACATGTTAGCGAGGAAATCTTTAAAAAAGAGGTGCATAACATATCTCATTTATTAGAAAATATTCCTGATTTTGAAGTAAAACCTGATGACACAATCGCCTATCATGTTTATACTTCTGGCTCAACAGGCGAGCCGAAAGGGGTAGCAATTTCTCAAAGAAATTTAGCGCATATAACAGCAGATTGGCAGCAAATGTATCAATTACAAGATGCGGTTGTTTTGCAACTGTGCGCCTATACTTTTGATGTATTTATCGGAGATATTTGTCGTTCTATTTTGTTAAATCAAACCTTAATTTTAACCGATGAAGAAGAGCGTTTATCGCCTAATAAAATTTTATCTCTTATTGAAAAGCATCAAGTTACACATGTGGAAACTACGCCTGTAATGTCTAATTTGATTTGTCAAAACATTGAAAATCAAAATCTTAATTCTTTAAAATATTATATTGTTGGCTCTGACAAATTTTTAACGAGCAATTATTTTAACTTAAAATTAAAGTTGCCTAAACACACTCATATTGTAAATTCTTATGGATTAAGTGAATGTACAATTGATTCTAGTTGCTGGATAAATGAGAATGATGATTTATTAATAACTGAAAAATTAGTCTATTTGCCGATTGGGAAAGTTTTTTATTCTCAACAAATTTTTATCTTAGATAGATTTTTACAAATCCAGCCTTATTATGTAGAAGGAGAAATGTATATTGGGGGACAAGGTTTAGGTGCTTTTTTGCAAGAAATTGATAATGAGCGTTTTATTTTTCACGAACAATTTGGGAAATTATATAAAACAGGCGATTTTGCTTATTTACATCCTAATTTAGGCTTTATTTTAACAGAAAGAAAAGACCGTCAAGTGAAAATAAATGCCTATCGAATAGATTTAGGGGAGGTCGAAGTGGCGATAAAACGAGTGCTGCCGGAACATCAAGTTGCTGTAGTTGCCCAGCAAAATGTAGTAGCTTTTATTGCGCCACCTTTAAAAACGACGGAAAATGAATGGTTTATAGCATTGAAAAAATTCTTGCCTGTTTATGCTTTGCCCAAACAAGTAATTCCTTTGCCTGTGCTACCCTTGAATACAAATGGGAAAATAGATTATCAAAGCCTTTCGGCTTGGCAAATTCCTGAAAATCAACAACTTGTGCCGCCAAATACAGCAGCCGAAAAAACACTGTTAGCCATTTTAGAAGAACTACTAAAAGCTGAAAATATGGGGATTCAGCACAATTTTTATGAAATAGGAGGACATTCTCTTATTGCAGTGCAAGCGAAAGCAAGGCTAAAAGCTGAAAATTATGAGTTGGATTTAGTCGCCTTTTTTGAGTGCGAAACGCTTGAAGAACTTGCCTCCAAAATGAAATATATTACAGAGAACACTTTGCAAATAGATGAAAATACAGACTACATGGCAAACCTCTCAGAAGAAGAAATGGGGGATATTTTAAATATGTTAGGCGATTAGTACTACAAAATAAAAAGCCCTAAAAATCAAATTCTATCTCAGTATTTTCCTCTATCTGTATGAAGTTCTGATGTTTTTCTATGCACTTTTCCACCTTTTCATTTGACAACATAAGTTGGAAAATTTGTAACAATTCTTCGTTCATTAATTGCACACTTTCCTCGCTGAAAGAGGCTTTTCTCGCAATGAGTTGCAACGCGCAGGCATTTTCTTTTGCTAAATATTGAATTTCAATCTGATATTTTGCCACAGAAGGCTGCGCTAAAATAGGGCTTATTTTTGCCGCCTCTATAAAGTAAGGTTGAATGATTTCGTTCCAATAATTAAATACAACTTGATATTTCCTATTTTCATACAATTGATGAAAAGGATATTTTTGCTGAGTAATTTCGCTAGTAACTTCATTTTGAAGCTGTTGTAAAAAAGAAACAAGCTCATTTTCTCTCTCAAATTGATAATGATAAGGTAAAACTTCGGCAAATAAACCTAAGATATTTTGTGTTTCAGGCAAATAGCGACCATTTACCGCAAAGCCAATATTCCCTGAAAAATGATGCGTGAAACGTGTTTTCCAAAGCAAAATTAAACCAAGCCAAAAATAAGCTACTTGTAATTGATGTTGTTGACAAAAAAGGATAACTTTTTGATAATCAGCATTTTCAAACTCAATTTCTCTGCAAATTGCTGCCCTATCTTGGTCGGTTTGTGCATCAAAATCAGTTGGCAAATCTTTATCTAAGGCTTCAATTGTTTGTTGCTTGGCAAGTATAAACTCCTCGCTTTGTAAAAGATTCTGCTCATATTCGCAATAAGCAAAGTAAGATAAAGTTTCTTCTTGGGTAGGAATTGTTACCTTTTCCTGTGCATAAAACTCCCATAAAGCTTTCATTAACAACTGATTGGTAACTCCATCACTAATCAAATGATGAATTTTTACGCTTACCTTAAAAAGACTTTCTGTATCGCTTTTAATTTGAAGGTTGAACACATTGGTTGCAACCAATGTTTGTGGATTTTGGGCATAAAAAGCGGGAATTTCTCCTATTTTTTGCCAAACATTTCCCTCTGCTTCAAAAAACACAGTGCGCAAAATAGGATATTTTTCTAGCAACCGCAGAACTGCCAATTCTAGGCGGAAAAAATCAAGTTTCCCCTCAACTTGATAGTTCATTTCCATCAAAAAAATGACTTCATTTTGCGTAAGTTGCTGATGTACCCAAATTTTCATTTGCGCAGAACTTAATACATATCGCTCTTTTTCTATAAAATCAGGAATTATACGCTTTTCATTTGCGATGGCTAAGGTTTGAAGATAATCGCTGAGTGCTTGTAAAGTTCGGTATTGAAAAATTGTTTTTATGCTAATTTGTATGCCCAATTTTTGCCGAATTTTCGCCAATAATTTCATGGCTGTTAGACTATGCCCACCCAACAAAAAGAAATCATCGCTTGCATAAAGGTTCTTTTTCCCCAATAATTCTTCCCAAATTTGTGCTAAGGTTAGCGTATAAGCATCTAAAATAAGGTCATTTTCATTGTCTTTTTCTGCAAAACTTAACTGTTGCAGCAACTTTTTTCTATCTGCTTTTCCATTTTGATTGATAGGAATTTCCGCAACCCATTCAATGTGAGAAGGAAGCATAAAATCGGGTAGTTTTTCGCTCAAAAAAGCGCGCATTTCCGCTAAATTAGGCAGTTCTTTAGCTGCTTTTTTAGCTTGTAAAAAAGCAACCACTTGCTTTTCTTGCTGCTCAATTACGCAGATAATACATTGATTTACAAGTGAATGACTAAGTAGAATTGCTTCAATTTCTTGAATCTCTACCCGAAAACCTCTTATTTTTAACTGCTCATCAGCTCTTCCTACAAAATAAATATTTCCTTCTTTGTCATGATATCCTAAATCGCCACTTTTATAAAAAAGAAGCCCTTCTTCATTTTTTATAAAACGTTGATTTGTAAGCGCTTCCAATTTCCAATAGCCAATTCCCACATTATTTCCGCCTAAAAACAACTCCCCTGTAACAAAAGGAGGAACGCGATGCCCCGTTTCATCTAAAATATGAATATAAGTATTGCTAATTGCTTTGCCAATTGGCGGTAAAGTGTTGATATTGTTTAAGTTAGCATTAATTGTATGACTTGTAACAACGTGCGTTTCAGATGGACCATAAAAATTATACAAGCGAATGTATGGGTTTTGAGTCAAAAAATGATGTAAGCCTGCCCCGATTTTTAATTGCTCTCCTGTTGCCACGATACACTTCAAATGTTGATGCCGAGATAAAAACTTTTTATCCACTTCAAAAGCACCATTTAACAAACTAATGGGAAGCCAAACTAACTCAATTTGCTCATTTTCAAGTACTTCCTGCAAACGAAATAGGTCTTTTTTATTTTCTTCGCTAATAGAAATAATCGAACCGCCGCTTAATAAAGCATATAAAATCTCATGAATGGAGGCATCAAAACCCAATGCGGAATTTTGTAATACCTTCATTCCCAAGCTCATGCCTGAAAATTGGCACTGCCAAGCTATCAAATTGGACAAACAAAGGTGCGTTTGTAAAACTCCTTTGGGTTTTCCCGTAGAGCCTGAAGTGTAAATCAAAAAGGAGGGCGAATGAGGAGAAATTGTGGGTAATTTAACCTCGATTTTCCTTTTTTCGTTTTGAAGTTGATGTAGGTCTAAACAGTAAATAAGAACAGAAGTATTTGATAATAAATCACTTAGCCTTTCAAAATGCTCACTATCCGTGATAATTATTCTGGGCTGTGCATCTTCTATCATATAGGAAATTCGCTCATCAGGATAAGCCATTTCAATTGGGACATATACCCCGCCTGCCCGCAAAATTGCCAACAACGAAATCGTTACTTTGCTATCTCGCATGAGGCAAACCCCAACTTTATCCCCAACTTGAAACGCTGTTTCATTCCAAAAATAAGCCGCTAGTTGTAAACTTAGGTGGTCAATTTCTTGATAAGTGAAAGAAAAGTTCGCGTCTTTTGCGGCAATCCTTGTGGGGTAATGTACCGCTTGCTCAAAGATGCTTTTTGTGATAATATCTTCATTCTCAGGAAAATAACGGCCTGTATTATTGAATGTTTCCAATAATTGCAAGTCTTCTTTTTTACATAAACTCAGTTGTTGAATGGTTAAAGTATGGAAATTTTCTTGACTACATTGCATTAACAAAGTACGAAAATGTTGAAAAATATCGCCAAAAATACCGAGTTGGAAAGCGTTTTCATTGTGCAAAAAATGAACCCCAATTTCCGTTTCATTAGGGTAAATGATAACATTTGCAGCGTAATGCGTTTGCTCAAAATAATGATTATCAAGGATTTCTATGTTTTTTTGTTGAAATAATTGCTGATTGGTAGGATAATTTTCAAAGACCAAAATATGCGAAAATAACTCATTTGAAAAGGTGGATTGCGCTTGAATTTCTCCCAAATTCAAATAAAAATGCGCTTGATTTTCTATCCATTCTTTTTGAAAATGGCGACAAATTCCCAAAATTGTGTCCTTTTTTGTGCATTTTACGCGAACAGGAATCGTTTGAATGAACAAACCTATCATGTTCTCAATGTTTTCTATCTCATGAGGTCGCCCAGAAAATACAGTACCAAAAACGACTTCTTCTTGTCGGTTGTAACGCTGCAACAAAATTGCCCAAACCACTTGAAACAAAGTGTTCAGCGTGATATTGTGGCGGGAAGCAAGGCGTTTTAATAAAAAACTTTCAGCTTTTGAGAATTGAAATTCAGCTCTTTTCGCAACATATTCACTGGTTTTTGCCTGATAGGTAGGCAAAACAGCAAAATGTTCATAGCCTTGTAAATAACTTTTCCAAAACTGCTGCATTTTCGCCTTATCTAGTTGATGCACATAGCGAACATAATGCCGATAAAGGCTAGGCTTATTCTCTTCAAAAGCTTGATTTTCAATACTTTTATTTAAAATTTCAAAAAAGTTTTGTATCAAAAGTTGCAAACACCAACCATCAAGGAGAATATGGTGATGTGTCCAAATAAGGGTAAAAATGAGTTGTGCAGTGTCTTGTTTGTCCTCTATAATTGCCAAGCGAATAGGTGGTTTTTTGTGGATTTCAAAAGATTTTTTGCGTTCTAAAATCTCTATATTGCTAATATTCAGTGTGTTATGAAATGTCGAAATGTCTGCTTCTCCTTTTGCTAAGACAACTTGAAACGGCTTTCCATTTTCGTCAATCAAAAAAAGTGTGCGCAGAATAGGGTGTAATGTGATAAGTTGTTTGTATGCCGCTTGAATTTGAGGAAGCGAAGCTTTTGTGCTTAATTTAACTACAAATTGTTCTGTATATGCTTGATTATCAGTGTTTTTTTGAAATTCTATAAACAAACCTTCTTGGGCAGGCGATAATTCATATATATCTTCGAGGAGCAATTGAGGGAATTGCGCCTGCACTTTTTCAAGCCAAATTAGGTCTTTTTCAACCGAAAAATGCGCTTTTTGAGGGTGAACTTCTTGCATTTTTTCGCACAAATCACGCATGATAGGTGTTTGAAAAAGGTCTTTTACGCTCAAACTATAGCCTGCTTTTCGCAGTTGCGAAATCACTTGAATTGCCTTAATCGAATCTCCTCCTAATTGAAAAAAGTGTGAGTTGCTAGTAATTTCTGAAACGGATAACACATTTTGAAGTACTTTCTGTAAGTCATTAAAAAACTTATTTTCTAACTTCTGTTCTGTATTTCCATTACTATTTTTTACATAAGTGTTTTGTAATAAGGTATTTACATCTAATTTCCTGTTTCTTGTAAGTAGGAAATTTTCAACAAAAAAGTAGGCTTGAGGCAACATATAAGTAGGTAATACTGCCGCTATTTTTGCGTGAATTGCTTGCTCTGTTAACCTTGAAACAAGGTAGATTTGGAGTTGTTGTTTTGTGTTATCAAAAAAAACAAAAACCTCTTTAACACCTTCCATTTTCCTTACAACTGCTTCAATTTCTGCCAATTCTACCCGATGTCCCCGAACTTTCACTTGTTTATCATTTCGCCCAAGATATTCAATATTTCCTTTTGCATCATATCGCCCAAGGTCGCCTGATTTGTACCAAGTTCTGCCTTGAATGGTTACAAACTTCTCTTTTGTCAAGGTTTCTCGTTCAAAATAGCCAAGCGAAACACCTGTACCTGTTACATAAATTTCCCCTTCATAGCCTATTTGCAAAGGTTGTTGATTTGGGTCTAAAATATTGACAATCATTCCTTTAAAGGGTTTTCCTATGTTTGCTTTACTTTTATTTTCCACAGAAAAAATATCTGAATCTCGCACTTGATAATAGGTAACGTGAACAGTAGTTTCCGTAATTCCATACATATTAATAAGGGCAGTTTCGGCAAGCGGGTATTTTTCTACCCAAGTGCTTAGGCGCGTAAAATCTAGGGCATCTCCTCCAAAAATAACGTATTTTAAAGTGTTCAGCTGTTTTTCTTGACTTAATGCGTCATATTCTGCTAGGGCATAAAAAGCCCTTGGCGTTTGATTTAAAATGCTTACTTTTTCCGTTTTTAGCATTTTATGAAACGTTTCGATGTTTTGAACCACATTTTTAGGCGGCAAAATTAAGGTAGCTCCCGTAAATAATGCCCCAAACATCTCCCAAACCGAGAAATCAAAGGCAGGCGAATGTGCCATTACCCAAATGTCACTACTTGAAAATGTGAAATATTCAGGATTATTTGTATTTTCTATTAATTGAACCACACTTTCATGGCGAATCAAACAACCTTTGGGCTTTCCTGTCGTGCCAGAGGTATAAATCATGTAGGCAGCTTGTTGGGCTTTCGATAAATCCTTAACCTCTTGATAATCAATTACTTTTTCTTCTATCTCAGCGTATGAGCGCGCATGAATATTCTCAAGAAAAGGAGGTTTTTCATCGAAATAAATCACAAGTTGCGGTTTTGCATCTTCCAAAAGCATTAAAATTCGTTCCCAAGGCTGGTCATTTTCAATCGGAAGGTAACAAGCACCTGCCTTCAGAATCCCCAAAAAAGTAGCAATCATTTCGGGGCTGCGGTTACAAAGCACAGCAACGCGCAAAAAATCAGGTTTGGATTGTGTTATGTGAGATTGTAAATAAAAACTAAGTTTATCGGCAGCCTTTTGCAAGGCTTGATAGGTATAAGTTTGCGTAGGGGAGGAGAGGGCAATTTTTTCGGCAAACAGTTTTGCGATTCCCTCAAATTTCTTTGTAATGGTTTGATTTTCAGACGAAATACTCATTGCATTATGCGCACTTTCTTCCCACTGCTTATATTTTATATGAGTTTTTAACTTTTCTACACTGATTTTTTCATTTTCTAGCACAAACGCACACATCTTTTGTAATTGTGCCGAAAATAATTCAATTTCCCACGTTTCAAATGCTTGTGCCTGATAGCGAAGCACAAGGTGAAAACGCTTTTCTTCTGGAAAAATAATCACATTTAGAGGATAATGGGGATAGGTGTAAATTTCTGCAATGGAAATAGCTAACTCGCTGTTTTTCAAGGAAAAAGAAGGGTAATTCTCATAAGAAATTAAGCAATCAAACAAAGAATCAAATGCTGTGTGATGTTTTTTGATTTGGCTTGCATGATATTGAGAATGGGAAAGCAAAGTGCTTGTCTTTTTCTGAATATGACCACACAGTTGTACAAATTCTTCATTATCAATAATTTCTGAAATAAGCGGGAAACTCTGCACAAAACAGCCTGCCATTTCTTGAAATAGGCTTTCCTCGCTTGGGCGACCCGAAAAAACGCTACCTACAATGATTTTTTGTTGATTCGTATAAGTTGAAAGAAGCACCGAAATCAGTGCATGAAAGAAGGTACTGGGCGTTATTTTATGGGTTTGGCAAAAAACTTGTAACGTGGTATGGTTTTCATTTTCTATATAAAAATGGTACGCAAGTGCTTGATTTTGAGGGTTTTTGTTTCTGCTTAAAAAAGTAGGCACTTCAATCGAAGAAAGTTCTTCACTCCAAAATTTTTCGCTCTCCTCAATACTTTGCTGTTTTAGCCATTGCACATACCTTTTATAAGAAGGTTTTTTTGAGGAAGAACTCACTCCTGTAAAATAAAGCTGCAATAATTCGTAAAACAAACTCGCCGCACTCCAACCGTCAAGCAGGAGATGACTGTAAGTAAAAACGAGTTGATACTGCGCGGCTGCAAGCTGAAACAGGTGAATTTTGACAAGACTTTCCTTGTTAAGCTGAAAAGGGATTTCTTGCAAGGCTTCTATTTTCGCAAAAAGGTATGCACTTTGAATATCTGTGGCTAATTCGCTAATATTTTCCGATTCAAGTAGGCAAGTTCTTTGCTTCAAAACTACCTGCATCGGCTCTTTTATGCCTTCATACACAAAGGCAGTTCTCAAAATATCATTCGCAATAACCCATTCATTAATAGCATTTTGTAACTTTTTTATTTCAATTTCTCCCTCAATCTTCAACTGAAACTGTTCTACATAAACGCCCGAATGAGGCGTTGAAAGGAGATGAAATAAAATGCCTTGTTGTTGGGGCGAAAGCGGGAAAATGTCTTGAATATCAGCCTGCGTCATGAGAATAAAATTGCTAGAAAAAGGCGCAAGTTACGCCATTTTCTAGCAATTTCCTATAAAATTATCAGTCTATAACTTCATGCAAAACTGTCTTTTTGTGATTTTGTTAATGCTAATTGCTTTTTGGCGACTGCATTTGAATCATTCTATTTCAGGATTCCGTTTTTGAGGTGTTTTTGGCTCACACCATTATGTTCCGTAAAAGGTTAAATTAAGCATATTGATAATCAAATACTTGCGAGAAATTCTTTTTTAATACCTCTTTTACCTCTTGAATGTCCACTTCGCGCCCTAACTCTTTTTGCAAAGAAGTTGCTCCTTTTCCTTCCAATCCGCAAGGAATAATGTAGTCAAAATATTTTAATTCTGTATTGACATTAAAGGCAAAACCGTGCATCGTTGTCCAACGGCTGCAGCGCACGCCCATCGCGCAAATTTTCAAAGGGAAATCGGTCTTTGTATGTAACCAAACGCCTGTAAATTTTTCCATTCTCTCTGCAAACAAGCCATAATCTGCGCAAGTTTGTATCATTACCTCCTCCATTTGTCGCATATACCAATGAATATCGGGTTTAAATTTTTCGAGGTCAAAAATGGGATAGCCTGTAATTTGCCCAGGTCCGTGATACGTAATGTCGCCGCCGCGATTATTCGGGTAAAAAGCGATACCTTGCTGCTTACATTCTTCTTCGGAAATTAGCATATTTTCGATTTTGCCACTTTTCCCCAAAGTATAAACGGGATTATGTTCACAAAATAAAAGATGATGTTGGGTTGCAAGCTCTTGCGGCACATAACCGCGCCCTGCTTGTAGTTTAAGCTGCGAATTTTGCTGCAATAAACTTTCTTGAAAATCCCAAGCTGTTTTATAATCAATTTGCTTACAATCTTGGTAATGAACTTGTTGTAACATAAATAAACAATGAAAAATGGAGAAATGATAATGGAGAATTGTTTTATACTAATATGAAATAAGGTAGTCCTTCAAATGTAATGCTAACTAAAACCTGTAGCGGCTGCTTTAGCTGCCGCAAAAGCGCAAAAACGAAGTTTTTGCAAGTTATCGGGCAGCTAAAGCAGCCCGTACAGCATTACATTTAT
>JBJXHA010000371.1:0-9556 GCA_046160275.1 Bacteroidia bacterium
CGGTATTTCGGTAGGTTAACTCTGAGATTTGTGGAGGAATCGTAGGTGCGATATAGGAAATAAAAGGGAGTTGTGCGAGTTCCGCAATTTTTGCTTGTTCTATACTCAAGTTTATTGTTTGAGGAAATTCAGTAGTTTGAAGGTTTGTTGCCCTTACTGCTAACAGGTTCGGCGCAATTTTTTCGAGCGAAAAAGGCTGTACCAGTTGAATTTGTAGTGCTATTTGCCCATTTGCCAGCCTTGCGTGTGCGGGATATTTTTGCTGCATGAGTTCGCTACTCAATTTGAAGGTAGGTAAAAACGCGCCAACTGCATGAAGATGAAATCCTTGAAAATAAAGGGAAGAAACGCTTTCATTTACCTCCGCTATCCACGCATTTTGAGGCAAATACGCTAACAATTTTATCCCTACTCTTTCCATTTGTTGCTTTTCTAATTCGGAAGGCAAACTTTCAAATTGAAAAATAAGGTATTTTTTTCCTTCATAAGCCTGCGAAGAAGCTAAGGCTGCTGATAAGAACTTGTTTCCTGCCAAATCATAACTACCTGATTGCAAGTGTAATATCACGGGTACTTGCGAAAACAAAGGGGACTTTGCCATCATAAACACAAGCAAGAAAAAAAAGTAGAAACGCTGTTTCATTGGATTGAGAATGACTAGAAATGAACGGAGTAGGCGGCTTTATGCCATGCAGCAATATTAAGAAAAATTACTCAACTTCCCAAAAAAGTATCGCACAGAGTACTACTCTACGCGGTTCAAAAGTGGTAGGCTGCGGATTGGAAACACAACCTAAAAAGAAAGGGAGGGTGTTTATTCTAGCTAGGCCGCTAACTTTCTCATAAGCGAAAGCCTTTTTATAACCCTATTTTTTAATAGAGTATGCTTTAAAAACTGTGTAACCTAGTAACGAAAATTAATATTGTGAGAGACATTATTTCAATAGTTTTATACCAACTATTGATAAATTTTCTTATTCACTTTATAATTTTGTACACTTTTATGAAAGGTTATTTTTTTCAACGCAGTTTCTTGCTTCTATTTATCTTATTTGTGAGCAACACTTTGATAGAGGCTCAAGTGATAAACATTCCCGATGCAAGATTTAAGGCAGTTTTATTGGCACAAGGCTTTGATGCTAACAACGACGGAGAAATTCAAGTAGTTGAGGCACAAGCGATAGATAGTATCCACATACGAGAGCAACGTATTAAATCGTTTCAAGGCATAGAGAGTTTTGTAAACTTAACGGTTTTTGATTGCAAACACAGTTATCTGAATGTTCTTGACCTTAGTAACAACCTCGCACTTAAAGTGATTCGTTGTGATAGTAGCACAATGGCGAGTGTGAATATGAGTGGCTTAACTGATTTAGAGGTATTAAGTTTGTGGGACAGCGACATCTCTAACCTTGATATCAGCACAAATATAAATCTACAGCATTTGGCTGTGGGGGTACTTGTGCCTAACGCTCGTGCATTTATGATGAGTGCGGGTTTTCCTAATTTGAATCTAACAAATAATACTTTACTAGAAAACATTCAACTTGCAAGTGGTGCATTTTCAGGGACAATAGATGTGAGTAATCGCACTCACCTAAAACATTTATACATAGACACTTGGGCAAATAATGTTAGTGTTAACGCCAGTAATTGTATTAATCTTGAATATGTTACCGCGATAGGACATTATGGAATGAATAGCCTAGCGGGCGTAAATGTAGCTAATTGTACGAACTTAAAACGGCTTGATGCAGGTTGTTCTTATATGGCATCTATCTTTAATTTAGATATAAGTAATACCCCCGCCCTCGAAGAGCTTATTTGTTCTGTCAATGAATTAACTTCAATTGATGTAAGTGCAAATACCAACCTTAAACGTCTTACGCTATCTACTTCAACGATTACAAATTTGGACATAAGCAATAACTCACTCCTTGAATACCTAAATATTGGTGGTGCCTTTACAAGTATAGATATTACGAATAAACCTCATTTAGATTCGTTATTATGTAGTAACACTGTTATTACTCACTTAGATATTAGTGTAGTACCCAACCTTAAATTTTTGGAATGTGGTTCTTCTTCGGTAAGTAATTTAGTGGTTAGCAATAACCCCAATTTGTTAGGGTTTTCTTTCTACGGTTCATTTTTAGGGGGGATACCACCCAATATTAGCCAAAATACTCAACTTAATTATATTGCTTTCATAGGTACATATAGTAATCCCCAACTTAATTTGGCTTTATATCCTCATTTACAAACCTTAAAGTTAATTTCTTGTGGTATATCGCAGATGCCTAATATTAGTAATAATCCTAGACTAAAATCCTTAGACTTAACTTATTGTTTATTATCAGGCAATATAAGTTTGAGTAATGCTGACAGCTTAGAGATGCTTAATCTTCGTTCAAACGGGATTCAATCGCTAATTATAAATAATTGTCCTCAACTTAAAACCTTATATGCTGATGGCACTAACCTATCAAGTTGTTATTTAAGTAATCTAGCAAATTTAAAAGTATTATCTTTATTTAACAATAGCTTATCAAGTATAGACCTCAGCACTATACCTCAAATTGAAGAAGTAAATTTGCGAAATAATTTGCTTAATAACTTAAATGTTAGTAATTTATTACAACTTAAAGCACTTAATGTAGGAGGTAATAACCTAAGTAACATTGATGTAACGAATAATACTTTGCTTACTTCGCTAATTACGGATTTTAATCCCTCAATGAGTGCTTTAACTTTAACACAAAATCCCTTATTAAAATTTTTAGCGACCTCTTCTAATTTCAATACAGGAACAAACGGCGCACTAATAGGACTGTATGTAAACGGTTCTAATGTTACACAACTTGATGTTAGTCCATATCCCTATCTTAAATCTCTATACTTATATCAAACTAATATTGCAAACATAGATATTAGTAATAATATGCTTATTAATAGTTGTTCATTAGAAAACCTTCCGAATACTAACACTATCAATTTTGGTGAATGTTGTGTTAATCAATTATTTATAAGTACTTGTCCTGCTATTACCTCATTGAATTTTAATGCTTATCATGGTTATATAACAAAGTGTAATAACTTATCCTATATGAAAATTAAAAACAACTATGCCGAAAAGTATTTGAAATTAAGTAATTTACCCAATTTAACAGACATCTGTGCAGATGCAAATGAAGTTAGCTTTGTACAAACTGCGGCTTCGGCTTCGGGGGCGATTAGTATAGTAAATGTGAATAGCAATTGTGTCTCAACTTCTATACCTGCTGCTACCCTCAAACGCTTTAATATATACCCAAATCCGACCAATGATAAGTTAACAATAAAAGACTTAACACAGCCTGCAACTATCTATATGTATAGTTTAGAAGGGAAACTAGTATACAGCCAAACCTATCAAGCAACGCCATCAGGGATAACATTAGAACTCAGTCAAATTGCAAAAGGAATCTATTTGTTACAAATACAAACGGATAGCGAGCTAGTGCAACAAAAGGTAGTAGTGGAATAAATACAAATATCATTTTTGCTTTGCAGCACAAGCGTGATTGATTTTAAGAAAATAAACATTGTTATTCTGTTGCGGCAACTTCATCTGCCGCGACAGGCAAGGGTTTCTACAAAAGATAAGTGCGTTTAATTACAATACAATATGTCTGCCAAATGCCATTTAGCTAGTTTCCCCAAAAAAAGGAGAGAAAGTTAATCTATTGAAAGTCAATATTTTGGAAAATATTTCCTAAGCTACCTTTGGGCTTAACAGGCAAATATTTATATTTGGCAGACATGCTGTTAATTAGTGAATTTTAATAATGTTTGTGCTGGAAAGCAAAAAATATCAGCTCAACTTAAAGTATCGTACCTTCCTTATGAATAAGGAACAAAAAACCGACTTGCTAGGTCGGTTCTTTGGGTTATTCCTTTATAAACTTTTTTATGCTCTCTCCTATTCGTACAAAATACACACCTGCGGGATATTTTTCTAGGGCGAGGTTGTATTTTTTGTCATTTGTAATGGGCAGATGTGCCACTATTTTCCCTTGTAAATCAAGCACTTGTATTTCTTTGCAAGATTTGGCGTTCTCCCCTATTTCTATCCAAAGTTTGTGTTGTGCAGGATTAGGATAGACTTGAAAAGAAGGAGCAGGCTTAGGAGAAAAATCTATTCCCACATTGTTTAAGTTGGCAATTTTTAAGCCATTCCCAAAACTTGTTACCCATAATTCTTTGGCATTAAAAGGATTAAAGAAAACTCTTTCAGGTTGGCGAAAAGGATAAGCTTCTATCAAAGTCCAAGTGGGTGTAGTTGTATTCATGTTATTGCTGATCCAAAGTCCTTGCGTTTCAGTCGTAAGGTAGGCTTGTTTATTATCTAAGGGATGGAAAGTGATGGAAGTTACTCTATCAAACTGCGAACCTGTGAGTTTTGTCCAATTTGCCCCGCGATTGGTCGTTTTATATAAACCGCCTAAGCCATTTGGTGCGCCACCCCAGCCACTAAAAACACCTACATACCAAGTATTTTGCGCAGCATCACTAGGATCGAGTATGATATCTTTTGTCCAATAATACATTCCCGAAGCCGAAACATCAGCCCAAGAATTTGTGCTAGGCGTATAGATAAAAACGCCTGAACTTGCCGTAAAACCACTGTTTCCTCTTCTTCCCGAATAAGTACAAACCACTTTCCCATCATTCAATACGACAATGCTTGCAGGATGTCCTTCTGTTCTGGGTGGATTAGGGAGTTTTGTCCAAGTTGAAGCCCCCAAACTATTGAGGTTATTCGTTACCCAAATGCCACCTTGTCCACTTCCGCCCCCATAATGAATCACACTTGCATACATTTTATTGGCGTTATTAGGGTCGAGGGCTACCCAAAAAACAGGGTGATTAAAGGTATGAACATTTTGCCAAGTTGCACCTTTGTCCGTAGAGTAAATAATTTTTCCATTGTTATCATTCGCATCTAATTGGGCATCTTGCAAGCGCGTACTTTGATACATATCATGAATGTCAGAGGTGCCGGCGAATAAAGTTCCGTTAGGAGCTTCCACCAATCTATACATAGAATTAGCATTGTGCCCTGTGTAATCAAAACTCCAAGCTAGCCCTGCATTTTTACTACGAATCCCTTTAATGTCTGAAAAACAAGCAAATACATTGTTCACATCAGTCCAATGCACCTGCCAACAAGTCGTATTTTCGATGCCAATGCTATGATAATCTTGGTATTTTGGAGTGAAATTTCCCGCAGGATGTTGGTCATTTACATTGACATACGCTTGTTTCCAATTCGCGCCACCATCTGCCGAAGTATGCACGCAGCCAAAACCACTAATGATAATTTTATTCGCATTGTTGGGCGCGACACCAATTCCAAAACAAGTTTCATCATAGCCCCATTGCCTATCGCCCAAATGCCCTTCCCAACCTGTGGTTATATTTTGATTATTCAATGGTTGAAACATTTTTGCCCATGAACTTCCTGCATTGGTAGTTTTGATGATGTTGGGCGCGTTAGTAGTTTGGTCTGTACCCGCCAAATACACTGTGTTTACGTCATTTTCAGCCATGCCCACATACATCACGAAGTCATTGTTAAAATCAATGCCTGTATTTTTCGCCACCCATTGATTTGCCCCTGCCGCATTGTAATCTAAAGCATACACGCCTTTTGCCAAGCCCCAATAATCCCAAGGCATAATGCCATTATACAAAGAACTCGCTGTGCCTGTAATGCAAAAAAAGCGCGTAACATTGCCCGATTTTGCCGCAGCAAAAGACCAAATCGCTTCATTTGCAGGAATTCCCGTAGTGGCAAGCATCGAAAAAGAAGTGCCGCCATTGGTAGAAACTAACACTCCTTCATTTGTCCCAATGAAAATGTTTTGCCCACTAAAAAAAACGCCTCCTATTATTAAGCCGACACCGTTGTTTGCAGCATTTTTTACCAACTGAAAAGTGTTTCCTTTATCTTGTGAAACATAAATTGCCCCATAATAGCCCATGATAAGTTGGTTAGGGTTGGCAAAATTTGCCTCCAATTTATACACTTGCTCACTTGCATCGGGGTTTCCCGGCAAATCCTCCCAGGTATTTCCGCCATCTAGGGTGCGTACAGGGTAGCCCGAATTTCCATCGTTATACACGGAATAAGCGATGTTTGGATTGTTAGTAAATTCGTAGGTAGAGGTGTTGAATACTTGTAATTTAGCGAAATGAATTTGGTCATAATTCAATCCAAAATCGGAAGAATGAAACATTTCGCTCATGTCGCAAGCGATGTAAAATTCATTGTCATTGGCGGGATTAATCGTAGGAAAAAACAGTGCGCCCCCACCTCCTACGCCCCGTGGTTCAAAATTCGTGGGCTGTGCATTCGAAGTGCAACCGAGCCAAAAAGTGAGAGAAAGTGCTAAAAAAAGTTTTTTCATTGACTTGAAGAATTTAAGGTGGAGTAAATAAGGGTTAAATGTAGCCATAATTGTTAAAGTAACCTATAAGACGAGAAAAAGATTTAATTCGCATTCAACTTCTCTATTCTTAGCGATTTTATGGTATATATGGACAAAGAATTTGCAAGGACTGCTTGTGTAAGTATTTTTTTTCCCAAGACACAAGATAAGTGATTGCCTTTTTAATGAAATAGCACTTTTTTGAACCTACAAGCGTGGACACTCCTTCAAAAATCAAATTCCCAAGCGTCCACGCTTGGGAATTTGATTAGAACCGTTTTTTCCATTGTTATTCCACAGCCGAGCTAGGAAATAGATTCCCTAGCTCGGCTGGTGGTTAGGCTGCAATTTTTGGCAAAAAACGTTTCAACCATGTATCTTTTAAAGGCTTTTCCCATTGCGAAAAATCCCCTGTTTGATTCAAGGTATGGTCAAAAACCATCGTTTCTGCACTCAATTCTCCGCTTTGTAATAATTGAGCGATTTCTTTAAAATGCACCGAAGCAAGCTCTCCCGCAACATTTTGATAAAAAACTTGCGCTGCATCAGTCTCGGCAAGTTGCTGTGCCTGCAAAATCTCACCTACACTTTTTTTCATGCTATCAATCGAGCAACCCGAAGGTTGTCCGCCATGCAATTCTGCCTGAATTACGATAAAGTGCTGATGATAAAACTGAATATTACTCGTTACAGGCGTGCCGTGCGATTTCCAATTTGCCAAAAAACCATCAAAAGCTTGCGTCAAACTTGCAATTTGTGAAGCACTCAATGGCTGAATAAAAGAATAAAACCAAATCATATAATGTAGTGGATAATTAAAAATGGAAAATGATTTTAATTTGCTAATTATCAATATTTTACGCAAAATGCAAACTAATTATTACTGAATACTTAGAACCTGTTTGAATAAATCGTTCTTTCTAAAACACAGATAAAAGGATTGTTTTTTTAGTGAAATAGCGCTTTTCCCAAACTTAGGAGCGCGGACGCTCCTCTGAAAAGCCAATTTACAAGCGTCCACGCTTGTGAATTTTATTAACTCAAACAGTTTCTAAATGGTAAATAGAGAGCATAAAAAATCTTTTCGTCTTGTAGGAAACCGCATTTCCTATTACTTTGTTTGGGCAATTTTACCTTTTTCCTCACCAAGTTACCCAATGTTTTTCACAAAGTAACACAAAGCTAGGTTTTTAAATTGCAGCTTTGTGTTACTTTGTGGCTATACTTCTTTGACTTTGTGGTTTTCTACTGTTTTTTACCACAAAGTTACACAATGTTTTTCAATGTTTTCCCTTTGTACATCTTTGTGACCGAACTTCTTCGACTTTGTGGTTTTTAATGCACTAAGTTGCGCAATATTAGGCATTAATGCGTTTCCATTGATAAGCACCTAAAGCCAAAGCAACAAGACTAAGGATTAACACAACATAGGGGAGAAAAGGAGGTGTATTTTTTCCCAAAAAAGGAACAAAGAAATTTTTATCCTCTTGATTTTCAACTTTTTGAGGAATCCCATTGATAGGCAACTGTTCCCAATTTGTCAGTGCGAATAAATTATCCATTTCTTTGTTTTTGCGCTGCATGAGTTCTTGTTTATATGCATTTGCCGCCTCACAATCTAAGTCGCCTTGCGCATCGTGCGTCAAAATATAACGCACTTGAAAATTTTCGATATTGGGCGTTTCTTGAAATACCAAATCTTGCGGAAAATGCGCTCGGTCATATCTCACGTGCATTCTTGTAATGAAAAAATCGCCATTAAAATCCGCTGCTGAACCATAATTCTCTTCGCTATTTTGGTTAGATGTTACCCAATTTACGCCTGCCATTTGCAAATCTTTGTAAAAAGGTGGGTCTGAAACGCAAGGGTCGCAAGCAAAAAAACTTTGGCTTTGAATGTTCCACGCATACTCTAAGAAAATACCTGCTTTTTGTGCTTCCTCATATTGCTTGTCAAAAATCGTTTTATAAAAAAGAGGGAAAATATCTTTTGTCCCCATCGGAATTTGCAAAGCCGTAGGCATCGGAATTGTGCGGTAATTGCTACATTCTGTTCTGCCCGTTTTGGTAAAACTATAAATGATTAAATCTTGAAAAGTTTTGGCATTTGCCATTCCCAAGCGAATAGGAAGCATAAATTTGGGTGAATCAAAGGAAATTTGAAGCGGACGAAGGGTTTGGCTTTGTGTTTTTTGTTGCTCCTCTAAATTCACTTTTACCACAAAAAATTTCATTTCACTGTTAATGTAGGGCTTCAACACCTCTTTTGCCTTTTTGGGAATTTGATAGCCATTTGCGTGTAACCATTTTTCCAAACCACCCGATTCTTTGGCACTTAGAATCAAAATATCGTATTCGCCTACCGTATATTTTGCCTCAATTTTCACTTTGTACTTACTTTCTTCTTGTGTCATGGAGCTTTTCGGCATTTCATCATAACTTGCTTCTGCGTCATCACCACTGCCCCAATCTTCCTCATAATATTTTTGGCAAGGATTGTTATCAAAATACTCGACTAGGCGCGGCGCGGAATAGGCATCAAGTACGTCAAAAATAGAATGTTCTACCACTTTAATTTGGTCTTCTTTCAATACCACAGGAACAGGCACAACCATCGCAAAATCCTTTGCCTCCCCTTCATAATCATTTGACATCGTGATAGTTAGCTTTTGACCATCACGTACCAAAATTACTTGTGAGGCTTGATTAAACAAAGAAGCATCAGCTTTGGCAACATAAAAGCCACAAAACGCGCTTGCTTGCTGCAAACACATATAAAAAGAAACAAGAAAAAAAAGAGAAGTACGCATAATGCTCAGAAATGAATGGTGATAAACTACAATTCAAAGATAACACTTTTGCAGGAAATCCATAAAAAAATTGATTTTTTAGCGTAGAAACCAAGTTCTGCACTAAAAAATCAATCCCTTTATGATGAAAAATCACTATTCTACTACTAATTTTTGAACAGACGTTTCTTTTCCATTTTCATATCTCAGCCAATATATTCCTTTAGTTGCTTTCAATTGAATTGGATAAGAACCTGCACCATTTACCGCAATTTCTTGGCGATAAACAAGGCT
>JBJXHA010000372.1:0-13875 GCA_046160275.1 Bacteroidia bacterium
TGGCACAAGGCATTATGCACACGCTGATGTTCAGTTTGAGAACGCTAAAACAGGTAAAGATTTGTTGAATAAAATTGATGAACTTGGGGAAAAAACAGCTAATCATATTCCAACTCAAGCCGATAATGACAATGTATTGAAACAAATTCTCCTTACTATCTTGTTACCCGCAGTCGGTTTTGGCATAATCGGTTATTTGATTCCTTACGTTTTCTTGCAATCCAAAATGACCGATGCTTTCTTATTTGCCTGTGTTCCCATTATTTATTACTACGCTTCTCTTTATTTTAATGCAGTAGAAAATGAAAAACGTCCCATTGGGGCAATGTTGGCAATTTTTGTCGTTTCAATTGCATTTTGGGCAGTATTTAAACAAAATGGTACAGCACTCACCACTTGGGCAGATAAATATTCTGACCGCCAAGTTTCAGGTGAGACCGCAGGATTTTTAGGAGGATTATATTTAACAGAAAGTGTAAGCGCAAAACCCGACTCTTTTCCAAAATCTGATGCACATTTTCGCGTAGAAAAAGTGAATGGAAAAATGGTAAAAGAATTTGGTTTACATCCTTACCTTAAAAATCTCCCTGCTGATCAACATCCAAAAGGGGAAGAAAAATTATCGCTCGTATCCACGAACATCTTCCAATCCGTAAATCCGGGCTGGGTAATTATTTTAACGCCCTTAGTTGTAGGCTTTTTTGCGATGCTCCGCAGACGTGGAAAAGAACCGCTTGTTCCAACTAAAATGTTTTGGGGCTTGATTATCAGTGCTTCTTCTATGTTCTGTATGATCGCAGCCGTTTATTTGTGCGGAAATGGGGTGGACAAAAGTAATATCGGTTGGTTAATTGCCACTTATGGCGTGCTTACCATTGGAGAATTGTGCCTAAGTCCTTTGGGTTTGTCTTTGGTATCAAAACTTAGCCCGCCGCGTATTACGGCAATTATGATGGGCGGTTGGTTCTTAGCTACTTCTATCGGCAATAAATTTTCGGGTGTCTTAGCAACGATGTGGGATACTTACGATGATAAACAAAACTATTTCTGGTTTAATTTCGCGCTTTTAATGGGAGCAGCTGCCCTTATTTTTGCGATGTTAAAACAGTTAAATAAGGTATTTGAGGAATATACAAAATAAAAACAGTAAGTAGTTATCAGTAAACAGAAATTCGTTTGTGATAAATACGCTACGTCTGAACAAGCAAAAGGTCATTGGCGCTTATCGCTCAATGACCTTTTGCTTGTTGATTAGGCAAAAGTTAATAAAAAAGCAGAAGATAGTTTAGTTATTAATCACTGAAGTACTCGGTAAGAATTAATTTATGTTAATATTCCCAATCAAAGCATTGATAATAAACAAGTTAAAATCATTATCAATTATTTATGAATAACTCATGTTACGCAAATGCGTTAAAGTCGCTGTCATTGCGAGCAAACGAGGGAGAAATTTCGTAGCAAAGCGAAGAAATTTTGACCGAGAGCCGCGAAGCAATCCTATTATCAGTTATCAGTGAGCAGTAAACAGTAAGCAAGTTTGATGACTGATAATTGTTTACTGTTCACTGTTTTGTAGGATTGCTTCGCTTCGTTCACTCAAAAAAACTTCACTACGTTTCGTTTTTTCTCGTTCGCTTGCTCACAATGACACCTCTGCGTAACTTGAGTTATTAATTATCCATTATTTAACACTGCTTGTCCTATCCCTTATCACCTATTTACAGTTTGATTTTTTCCATTTTACCGGCGTTTACTTTTGCTTTTAGGTGTCTTTTGTATTGAATAGTGGTGGCATTTTCAAACAAAAAGTCCTTGCCTATAACAGCTTTGCAGCCTTTTTTGCAGTCGTAATTTACAGGTACATCAAATTCTTTTTTCTTACGTAAAGCACCGAAACCGTTTGGGTCGAGGAGAATAACGCGCGTAATTTCTTTGTAACCAAAGGTTTTTTCTTCATTAATCGCCACAAACATTATCCATTTTCCATCAGGAGACCAAATCGGACCGCAAACGGCATCTAAATCTTCGGGATATTTCAGAATTGTTTCGCTTTTGCCCGTTTCTATATCGTATTTCTTAATTTCCTCCTCGCCATTGTCATAAATCAAGTAGCGATTATCGTGCAAGTCCAACACATCAGGACAATCCATTGCCTCCTCCAATTCTTCGGAAAGGGTAAGCACCGTACCATTTTTAGTAAGTTGATAAGAAGGGCAAGTTTTTTCAGTAGTCGGCATCGGCACGAGTTTGTAGGTCGTTTGCCCTATTGCTTGCAAGCTCAAAACAATGAAAAAACAAGTCAAATAATTGAATAATTGCTTCATAATGAATGAATAATAAAAAGTAGTGATAATTTGATATGTATCTTCTCTACAAAAGTAACAAGATTTCCTAGAAAAACGATGCGAAATGAAGAATGTTTTATTTGAAATATTTTGAAAAAATAAAAATCTCTTTTAAGGCAAAAAAGGCTAAAAATGTAGTCATTTTCTTACATGAGTTTTTTTTATTCGCTATTTTTTAACCTTCCATTTGCTTATATTTATTACTAAAAACCAAACAAAATCAAATCTATTATTTTGAATAAATATACAGTTTATGTAAAAATTCTAATAAAGTTATATTTATTGATGTGAAATTTAAATATAAATACCTAGCTATCAATAAATTAAACAAGAAAAGTGACACAAGAGAAATGGTAAATACGAGAATTTTCATTATTTCTAAAAGTGTATCAATTTCTTACATGACAGACAATTATCCATGTAAGAAAAGCCGCTTTCCTAGTTTTTATCCTATATTTTATCCCCTTACCTTTGTAATGTTAAATATAATCAACAACCGAAAGATACTTATTAGTTCCTCCTTCAAAACTGTAACAAAATTATGAAATTATTTTTTTTATCTACATTTTTTATTTTGGTGGCGTTTGCTTCTTCTTTACAAGCGCAATGTATTTCTGGGGATTGCCAAAACGGTGAAGGCATTCAAGTTTTACAAAATGGCGATCGTTATGAAGGTTTCTTTGCGAAAGGGCTGAAATCGGGCATGGGTACTTACCTATCTACCTCTGGTGATAAATATACAGGTGAATGGAAAAATGACAAACAACACGGGCAAGGAGAATTATTTCTTGCAAATGGAGACTATTATAAAGGCGAATTTGCAAATGCTAAAATTCAAGGAAAAGGCAGATTAGAATATAACAACGGCAATGTTTATGAAGGTTCTTTTCTCAATGATAAAAAAGATGGGAAAGGGTTCTTTACTTTTGCAAGCGGCGCAACAATTGATGGGGTTTGGGCAAATGATAACATGGTGGGAGAAGTAGTTTATACCTATCCTAATGGCGATGTGTATAAAGGCGAAATGCGCAACGACAAACGTCATGGAAAAGGTACACAAACTTATCCAAATGGCGATAAATATGAAGGAAATTGGGTAGCAGGCAATCGTCAAGGCGCAGGTGTTTTAACCTTCAAAAGCGGAAATGTTTATACAGGAAACTTTGCCAATAACCAATTAAATGGAAAAGGTAAAATGAAATTCGCAGAAGGTAGTGTTTATGAAGGTTTTTTTAGAAATAACAAACAAGATGGAATAGGTAAAATGACATATACAAATGGCGATGTGTATGAAGGCGATTGGAATTTTGGAATGCGCCATGGTAATGGAGTTTATGTTTTTAAATCAGGAGAAAAATACGATGGTTCTTGGGTGCATGACAAAAAATCAGGGGTAGGCGAACTTATCACTGCCACTGGAAACACAGAAAAAGTAAAATATTCAAATGGCACAAGGTTAACACCTTAGTTTCAGTTATCAGTAAACAGTTATCAGTAATGTATAACTGTTTACTGATTATTGGTAACTATTTACTGATACTCAGCGAGTTTATGGTTCAGGATTCATAATAAAAAAATAAGGTTGAAGGTTGGTTCTTACTGCTGAAGCGAGATGCGGAAGCAGTTTTTTTTTGTACTTTCGTTTCATTACCTTTGCGCATTATTCCACTAACTTTTATTCAAAAAAATGAAATTAATCGTTGAATACGAAAAAAACACCTACGAAGAACTTCTAGTAGAAGAACGCACTTTATTAGATGCAGCATTGAAAGCAACAGAAAATGCGTACGCACCTTTTTCTCACTTTCAAGTAGGCTGTGCCGTAGCCTTGAGTTCGGGAGAGGTGATTTTAGGCAATAACCAAGAAAATAAAGCCTTCCCTTCGGGAATCTGTGCCGAGCGAACAGCTTTGTTTTATGTAGGTTCTTTGGGGAAAAGTCCCGAAATAAGAATGATTGCCATTCGCGCAAAATCCGAAAAAATAGCTGTAAATCAGCCTGTTACGCCTTGTGGAGCTTGTAGGCAAGTGATGTTAGAGAGCGAAACTTTGGCGGGAACAGACATTACCGTGTTAATGATGGGCGAGGTAGGGGAGGTGTTGAAGGTAAAAGGCGTAAAGAAAACGTTGCTTCCTTTTTGTTTTGAAATTGAGTTTTAGGTTTATATAAGAAACGGTGATTATGGTCATTGAGCGAAACCCAATGGCTATAATCACCGTTTTTAGGATTCCTGTTCCTATTTTTTCTGCCACCCACCTACAATCGCGCCTATTGCTGCAAATAAAACCAAGCAATAAGAACCATCAAGCAAAGTAAGAGAGTGTGGAGTCATGGCAAAAAGGTTACTTGTAAAGATATTTAGCGTAACAATTGCGCCAACGACAAGCCCTGCTATTGCACCTTCCATAAAAGTTTGTACGTTCATTTTACGAAGTAACCAATTCATTAAGAAGGCTGCTGCCACAATAGCAATGAAGTTCCAAACCATTTCAGAGCCGCTTCCCGAATCTACTTGCACACCATTTTTAAACATTTTCACAGGGTTCGTGCTCTCATCTACTGTGATATTATTTCCTGCCATCCATTGATTTGTGAATAACATACCATACCATAAAAAGCCAATTGCCATGCCTGCAACACTCGCCGCACCGATAGCTAAAAAATTCAATTTTTGATTGCTTGTATCCATTTTACTAAAAAAAAGAGGTTGAAAAATTATTAAACGTCACAAATGTAACCATTTTTTTGAAATACCAAAACTTTTTGCAAAAAAAAATAGGAAAAAATGTGGAATTTTAGCAATTGTATAGAGGCTCGAACCTGAAAAAAATGCAGAACGCAATACAATCAATAAAAAAATCCCCAAAGTAGTCACTACTTTGGGAATCAACTATTTATATCAAAAGGAATATTATGACAATTTTCGTAAATGTGAGAGTGCGAAAGATTTCTGATTCATTTCTTTTTTTACGGTAAATATTTTTCGTTTTTCCAGTTGACTTTTTTCGTACAAAGTTTGTGGTGTTCTAAGCACTACAAACCGCATCGCGCCGGGTTGAATGGTTTGTTTTTCTCCGCCAACCATCAAGGTAACTGCTTGTTTTTCATCGTTTTGAATCCCAAATACGATGTTTTCTTTGCGTGGGAAAGGGGCTTTTTGTTGATAGAGCAAGCTCACAAAAATAGCCGCAATGCACATTCCCAAATGCTGAATGAATTTTTTTTTGCGTGTTGTGAACATCTTTTTTGTTAATTTTGGAAATTAAATTTGCTTTCCAAGATTTTTACGTAACTTGTGGACATTTTGTTCGTAAAAAACTAAAAAAAATCAATTTTCATGCAATCATTTCTGTATCAATTAGCAAAAATACTCCAAACTCGTTTTGGCGACCAAATTTCAGATATATGTGTGGTGTTCCCGACTCGACGTGCGCGACTTTTTTTCATGGAAACTTTGAGCGAAGTATATGCAAAACCCATTTTAGCTCCTCACATTTTTTCTATCGAAGACTTTATTCGAGAATGTCATCCTGCGATTTTCCCCGAAAATATTCACCTTATTTTTGAGCTGCATAGCATTTATTTGAATGAAATGCGCAAAAAAGTCCCGAATTATCATGAAAGTTTTGACCAGTTTTATCCTTGGGGAGAAATGCTGTTGAGCGATTTTAATGAGATTGATAAATATTGTGCAAATGCCAAGCAATTGTACCGTAATGTATTGGAATTGAGGGAAATAGATGAAAGTTTTGGTTTGCCCGAAGAAATGGAACGCGCCATTTTAGACTTTTGGCGCACGATTTCGCTTGAAACACCTACGCAGTTGCAAAGCGATTTCTTGAAAATTTGGGAAGTGCTGCATGATGTTTATTTGCAGTTTTCGAAAACCTTAAAACAAAAAAATTGGTCGTATGAGGGGAAAGCCTACAGAGAAATTGCCGATGCGATTAAAAATAAAAAAATAGAATTGCCTTATTCTTTTGTGGTGTTTGCGGGCTTAAATGCCTTGGCTAAATCAGAGGAAATTATCATTGAGGCACTATTAAAACAAAAAAAAGCGGTGGTTTACTGGGATGCTGATGAGTATTATATGAAAGATAGGCATAGTCCCGGAAAATATATTTTGTTGCAACACAAAGATTGGATAAAATCAAAATATGAAAGTTATATTTTGATGCACGAAATGGAAAAAGAGCCTAAAAAAATTCACATTGTAGGTTGCCCTCAAAATTCAGGGCAAACACGCTATGTAGGCGAAATGATTCAGCATAATCTGCATCAAGAAATGAAGCAAAAACTTGCAAATCAACCGATTTCGCCTTTAACACAGCCTGAATTGCTTGTCGCAGACAAGGCAGAATTGAGAAAGCACGTTGTGATTTTAGGCGATGA
The DNA here is from genome assembly GCA_046160275.1 of Bacteroidia bacterium. GTDB lineage: Bacteria > Bacteroidota > Bacteroidia > J057 > J057 > JBJXHA01. The sequence continues at coordinate 6,737 of JBJXHA010000372.1, forward strand.
AAATTTATTGTTTCCTACGCTCTATTCGTTGCCAAAAAATGTTGGAAAATTAAATATTACGATGGGTTTTCCCTTAAAATATACAAATGTTTATCATTTGTTGATGGGAATTATGCGCCTTGTTCGTAACATGAAAAATGAAAAAAGCGGCAACCCTGTTTTTCATTATAAAACAATTTTAGAAGTCTTGCAAAACCCTTTTGTGAAGTCCTTGGCAATGGAAACTGTTGCTGACCTTCAACGCATTTTTTCGAAGGAAAACCTCATTTATGCGAATGCTTCCTTTTTGAAAAAGTTTAATTTGCCGCCTTTCTTAGAGAATATTTTTACGCCTCCAACGGAGAAAGAAGGCATTTTTCCTTATTTTGAAAACATTTTTTCGACCTTATTGCAAGCTGCCGCCGATTCTAATATGGTCTTGGAGTCGGAATATATTTATTTCTTTTATCGGCAGTTTAATGTGATGCGTGCAGCCCTCACTTCCAATCCACTAGACATTTCGCTCAAAACTTTTGCCATGACATTTCGAGAGGCAATGCGCAAATTGAGCATTCCTTTTGAGGGTGAGCCTGTGGAAGGCTTGCAAATTATGGGCTTTTTGGAGTCGCGGGTATTGGATTTTGAGTATGTCTATATTATGGCGGTAAATGACAAAAATATACCGGGTTCTTCTACACTTAATAGCTTTATTCCCAATAACTTACGAACAGGTTTTGGTTTGCCTACGGGCGAAGACAAGGACATTATTTTTAGTTATCACTTCTATCGTTTGATGCAAAGAACGAAAGAAATTTACCTTGTTTATAATTCAGAAGTGGAAACAGCAGGGGAAATGAGTCGTTTTATTTTGCAAATTCAACATGATTTTGCCGATAATCCCAATATTGAGATTCATGCAAAGCATATCGTTCATACTCCGAAAAGCATTGTAAATCAACCGATTCGGGTGGCGATGACAGAGGATATTCAAAATAAATTAAAAACGAAATTTGACACAAAAGTAGAAAGCACGAGCAATTCTGCGCTCTCAGCTACGGCTTTTTCGGATTATTTGACTTGCCCTTTGCGTTTTTACTTTAAATATGTGGCAGAACTTCGTGAAAAGGGCGAAATTTCGGAGGACATTGACCCGCTTACTTTTGGGATTTTACTGCATGAAACGATGCAATATTTGTATGAACCCTTAAAACGTTTGTTGTTGAGTGCTGAGGAAATTGGCTTATTGAAACGCAAAGTGAAAGAGGCGGTAACGCACGCATTTGCTGAAAATGGCTATCGCCAAGAAGAAGGCTTGTATGGGCGAAATTTCCTGTTTCAAAATATTATTGAGAGTTTGTGTAAAAAGATCTTGTCGCAAGACCAAAAAATCGCGCCTTTTAGGGTGGAATTTGTAGAGCAAAGAGGAACTTTTGCCACAACTTTGGCTCTCCCTGATTTGGATTTGGAGGTGAGAATTGATGGGAATTTTGATAGATTGGACAAAACCAATGAGTGTTACCGCATTATTGATTATAAAACAGGCGAAACTGACGTAACAGACCAGGATATTTCAGATTGTTTTGATGCAGAAAAGAGCAAACGTGCGGTGTTACAGGGCTATTTATATGGTTATTTGTTTAGCAAAAAATATCCCAATCATCCTGTTCAAGTAGGATATTATAGTGCGAAAAACCTAAAAGATGGCTTAAAATATTTGAATAAAGCTACCCCTATTAGCGAAAATAACATTCGTGATTTTGAAACCGAAATGCAAGGTTTGGTACGAAATATTTTTACCGAAGATTTTACGCAAACCCTTGATGCTAAAAAATGTGAATATTGTTCCTTTAAAGAAATTTGTAATAGATAAGGAATAAGAGCAAAATAAGTTACTAATTTTAAAAATATATCTCCTTGATAAACAGTGTTTTATCTCTGAAAACTGTTTACTGTTAATTGATCACTGTTCCTAAGTTTATTCTAAACTTACGATTCTCTTAACATTAAATTAACATAACAATCCGACCTTTGCGCTTAGAAATTAAATAGGAATAGAATAATAGCGCACCCAAATATTAACCTTCTCTTGTTTAAATTAATAGGCGTAAGTAAGTCAAGTGCGTGTAGCATTTCTCATGAAAAACGGATTTAGAAAGATGAAATAGGGGAATAGGTTGTGAAGCCTATTCCTCTTCTATTATAGGTTAGTAAGGGAATTGCTAGTGCTAAAACCATAATCAGTTCTTCTCTCTGATAACTGTTTACTGTTAATTGTTCACTGATATTCTTTTTTCAAAAATACCCAATCTGAATCCGTAGAATGTTCTTCGGAAAATAAGTAGCCTTGTTCGCAAAAATCTTTCAAGGCTTCGGGTTCGGTGATTTTCTCTTGAATCAGAAAATTTGCCATTAATCCTCTTGCTTTTTTCGCATTAAAAGAAATAATCTGCAATTTCCCCTTTCTTTCTTCCTTAAAATGCACATGAAGCACTTTTCCTTTCACTTTTTCTGGTTGAACAGCTTCAAAATATTCTTGCGAAGCCAAATTTAAAAGAATGTCGCTGTCAGATGTTTTTAAGGCTTCATTTACTGCTTTGGTAATTTTATCTCCCCAAAATTCATAGAGATTTTTGCCCTTTGGCGTGGCTAATCTCGTTCCCATTTCTAGGCGATAAGGTTGAATATAATCCAAAGGGCAAAGCAAACCATACAAACCCGACAAAATACGTAGATGTTTTTGGGCAAAATCTAGTTCTGCTTGTTGATATTTTTCTAACTCAAAACCCAAATACACATCCCCTTTAAAAGCATACAAAGCCTGCTTACTATTTTCCGCAGTAAAATCATCCGCAAAAGTTTGATAACGTGCATAATTTAGCTCGGCAATTTTATCACTTACCGACATAAGCGCGGCAATTTCGCTGACTTTTTGTTTGCGCAATATCTTTAACAATGCCTGTGTTTCCTTCTGAAATTGGGCTTGTGTAGCCTCCGTAATCGGCGAAGCTGAAAAATCTAATGTTTTTGCAGGAGAAATAATCGCAATCATAAATGCTTTGTGAATGAAGTGAATCGTAACAAAAGAACAAACGAGTACAAAATTAGTGTTTTTCCCTTACCTTTGCACTTACTTTTGTTCATTTTACTTTTATACACTTGAAGATGAAAATTGTTTTTATGGGAACGCCTGCTTTTGCGGTAGCGTCATTGGCGATATTAAAAGAGGCGGGTTATGAAATAGCAGCAGTGGTAACAGTGCCAGACAAACCTGTGGGGCGGGGCTTAAAATTGGGGGCTTCTGCCGTAAAACAATATGCAGAGGCGAATCAGTTGCCTGTTTTGCAGCCTGAAAAATTACGAGATGTGGCTTTTGTAGAGGCACTCAAAGCCCTTGACGCTGACCTATTTGTGGTAGTTGCTTTTCGTATGTTGCCCGAAATTGTGTGGCGTTTGCCCAAAAAAGGTACTTTTAATTTGCACGCGTCTTTGTTGCCGAATTATCGCGGGGCTGCACCCATTAATTGGGCGGTGGCAAATGGAGAGAAAGAAACAGGCGTAACGACTTTTTTCATTGACCAGCAAATTGATACGGGTTCTATTTTATTGCAAGAAAAAGTAGCGATTCCTGAGGAATGGGACGCAGGGAATTTGCATGATACCTTGATGGAAGTAGGCGCAAAATTAGTGCTGACTACCGTAGAAGGCGTTGAAGCAGGCACTTTGCAACCTAGTCCGCAAGATGAAAGCCAAATTTTACATCATGCACCCAAAATTTTTAATGAGCATTGTAAATTGGATTGGTCAAAATCTGCCGAAACAGTGCATAACCTTGTGCGTGGAATGTCGCCTTTTCCTACGACATGGACAATGATGAATGGGAAGCACGTAAAAGTGTATCAAACAAAAATAGGGGAGGAAACTGACTTGCCCGCAGGAACAGTAATACGAGAAGATAAAAATAAGGGATTAAAAATTGCTTGTGCAGATAGATTTGTACATCTTCTTTCTTTGCAAATGGAAGGCAAAAAGCGCATGACTCCCATTGATTTTTTGAATGGGCTAAAAGAAGATTTGCACTTATCAGAAGCCTAAATGCGCTTGGGTGCGTACAAATTTCTTTCAGAAATCGAAGAAAAACAAACAGTTGTAAAATTTTCCTCTCTCATAACTCCTTTATTATGGTTAAGATATGAAAATATTACAGAAAATGTAGTAAAAAAGTTTAGATTTTTTTTGTAAATCCAAAAAACTGCCGTACTTTTGCACCCGAGAGATGGCAGAGCGGTCGAATGCGGCGGTCTTGAAAACCGTTGTTCCAAAAGAACCGGGGGTTCGAATCCCTCTCTCTCCGCCAAAACGAGCTTTACTTTTTGTAAGGCTCGTTTTTTTTGTGGTTAAAACATTGAACAATTAACAGTTATCAGTAAACAGGCATAAAGTATTGATAGTTAAATTTTTATTATAAAAAAAGTATTTTTCACAAAAGGCACAAAGCAAGAGGTTAAGTGCTTTTTCTTTGTGTAACTTTGTGCTTGAACTTCTGCTACTTTGTGGTTTTTTTCCTAAAGGTATGCACATTTAGTTTTCCTTCGTTCCTAACGATAAAAAAAGAACTTCTACAAAATGATTTTGCAGAAGTTCTTTTTTTTATCTTAATATTATGTCTTAAATCAACATTTTCATCGGCTCTTCTAACAAAGCCTTTACCGTTTGCAAGAAAGAGGCTCCAGTTGCGCCATCTACTACGCGGTGATCGCAAGAAAGCGTTACTTTCATCGTGTTCCCCACTACAATTTCTCCATTTTTTACCACAGGTTTTTGCATAATGCCGCCTACTGCCAAAATACAAGCATCAGGAGGATTAATAATTGCGGTAAATTCTTCGATACCAAACATTCCCAAATTAGAGATAGTGAAAGTATTTCCTTCCCAATCAGCAGGTTGAAGCTCACGATTACGCGCTTTTTCAGCATATTTTTTCGCTTCTTCCGAAATCGTAGCCATGCCTTTTTGGTCAGCATTGCGAATCACAGGAACAATCAAACCATCTTCAATGGCTACCGCCATTCCCACATTTACTACATGATTTTCACGAATTTTATCCCCCAACCAAGAAGAATTAACCGCAGGATGTTTTCGTAAAGCCAATGCACAAGCCTTGATAATCATGTCATTATAAGAAATTTTGACAGGCGAAAGTTCATTCAAAGATTTGCGAACCTCCATGGCTCTGTCCATGTTCATTTCAATGGTAAGGTAGAAATGTGGCGCACCGTTTTTGCTTTCTGTTAAGCGCCGAGCGATGGTTTTGCGCATTTGCGAAACACTGTGGTCGGTATAAGTACCTGCCGCAGGAACACTCGTTACCACAGGCTGAGGCTGTGCAACAGGCGTAGGAGTCGCTACAACTTCCACTGGTTTTGCTACCTCTTTTGAAGTACTAATTTGCTCTACATCGCGTTTAATGATTCTGCCATTTTCGCCTGAACCTTTTACCGTAGTCAAATCAATGCCCATTTCTTTGGCAATAGACTTGGCAAGCGGAGAGGCTTTCACTCTCTCATCTTCTTGACTAACAGTCGTTTCTACCGCTACAACAGGGCTTGCGCTATGCTGTTCTACCGCAACCTCTACTTTAGGCGTTTCATTGCTTGTACTTGTAGTACTTGCACCTTGATTCAAATGCGCAGAAATATCTTCCCCTGCTTGCCCAATAATTGCCAACAATTGCCCTATGGGAAGAGCCTGCCCAGCTTCGCAACCAATGTACAATAACACCCCATTAAAATAGGACTCAAAATCCATCGTTGCTTTATCTGACTCAATTTCAGCTATAATGTCGCCTTCTTTCACAACATCGCCAACTTTTTTATGCCAAACTGCCACAGTTCCCTCTGTCATAGAGTCACTCAACAAAGGCATTTTAATAACGTGTGCCATATATTTTTTACTAAAATCCAAACTAATGCATAAACGACAAGCCAATGAGAATAGTTATTAGTTGTCATTTGAAATTCGGCGCAATTTTACACAAATTTCCGTTAATTTGGTAGAAAAAAAAGATTTTCTGTGATAAATTTAAACGGCTTTGGAACTTGGCAGGATTTTGGACTAAGTTTTTTGTCTTACATTCGTTTATTTTCATTTTAACATTTTTACTATATGAGATTGCGATTTTCTTTTCTTTTTTCTCTTTTTTTAAGTGTTCACACGCTTTTTGCCCAAGACGAGGCATATAAAGTTTATTCGATGGTTAGCGACTTGCGTATCCGTAAAAGCCCTGACATGAAAGGGGAGGTTATCGGAAAAATGGCACTTAAAGATTCAGCTCAATCCTTGGGTTTCTCCGAACATACTGCAACTGCCACAATCAGAGGCAAAGAGGTAACAGATTATTGGGTAGAAATTGAAACCATGCAAGGGCTAAAAGGCTGGGTATTTGGTGGGGCAGTTGCTACTTGGAATGTGTTTCCGAATGTACCCAAAGATGCAAAAAGTCGGGCGGCTATTACCGTGAATGATGATGGTTACGTGATAAAAGCAAAAAATGGAGTAACAAAAACCTTAGCAAATACTTATCCGCTAGGAACGATGGGTGATGAAAATACGGAAGTTTATCATTTTAATGCTTACCTGCCTGAGCTAAAGTCATTTAGTTTTGAAAAAAGTTTTTATGAAAGTGGAAGCTATTACCTTGTAAATGAAGAGGATGGAAGTGGGGTAGAGGTGAAGGCTAAACCTATTATAGCTCCTTCTAGCAAACAATTTGTTTGCCTTTGGAATGCAGGAGGGATAAGCGTTTTGACTTTATATCAACTAGAAGGCAGAAATATTAAAGAAGTATGGGAAAATGAGTTGAGTACCGAACATTCAGATGCTTTTTTTGAAAAGGCAGAATGGGTGAACGAGAAAGAGGTGAAGTTAATCGGAAATAAATACAGTGAAGATGGGACTGCCATTCCTGTTATAGCAATTTTTAGTATTGCTACACAAAAAATAAAATTTTAATTTTTTGACGAATAAGGGATTGAATATCAATTATTTAATGTTACTTAGGAGGCTCTGAACTTTAAATTTCGTCCTGTTTTTAGGGAATGTCCTTTTTGCAAAAAGGACATTCCCTAAAAACAGGACGAAATTTAAAGTTCAGAGCCTCCTAA
>JBJXHA010000373.1:0-3013 GCA_046160275.1 Bacteroidia bacterium
CAAGGAATGACTATTTTTCCTGTTTTATCTATATAGCCGCATTGCCTATGCTCCCAATGCTCCCAATCTCCTTTTTTAACTATTGCCAAGCCTTCCGAAAAACTTCCAGCAGCATCATAAACACAAGGAATGACTATTTTTCCTGTTTTATCTATATAACCGCATTTCCCATGCTTCCAATCTCCTTTTTTAACCATTGCCAAACCTTCCGAAAAACTTCCTGCATCATCATGAACACAAGGAATGACTATTTTCCCTGTTTTATCTATATAACCACACTTTGTATCTATCCAACCTTCTACCCCAACCATTGCCAAACCTTCCGAAAAACTCCTAGCAGTGTAATAAATGCAAGGAATAATTTCTTTTCCAGTTCTATTTATAAATCCAAATAAAGGACAGAGCTCATCTTCTTTTCCGACCATCGCCAAATCTTCCGCAAAAGGCTCAGCATAATAATAAATGAAAGGAGTAATTTCTTCTCCAGTTTTCTTATTTATGTAGCCCATTCTATCTTCTCTTTGGGTAGGTATCAATTCGTGTAGAGATTCTATTTGTTCCATTTTATTAATTTTTATCATTAAAATACGCTTGCGTTTCAATCATAAATTCAAATACGAAATTATTTTATATAAAGATACAAAAGGGCAGCCCTTTTCTCCAAGCACAAACGTTAATTTTTGCATTGTTGAAAAAAAGATTTATCTTTGCCTAATAAATTTTAAAAAATGACAACATTAGAAGTTACCGTTTTAGACGATAGTAAAGCCTCTTTTATTCTTTCTTTACTTCAAGAGTTTCGTTACATTAGTGTAGAAAAGATAACGAAAGTAAAGGAAGCAGAAGGCACATTGGATTTTGAAAAATTCGATACCGAAACTCAAAATCGTATCAAAAGCTATTTTAATGCTAAAAAAACAGGCGAAACGGAGCCTACTTTTTCATTAGTTTAAAATCAACAAAAAAGATAGAGTAGTTTATGCCGTAAATAAAGCAAATGAGGTTGTTACTATCCTCTCTTGCTTAGGGCATTATGATGACCATTAATAAAAAAACACAGATTGAACAATATCCTGCCCAATCTGTGTCTCAAAAGTTCTATTTTATATTGCCGTGAGGTTAGGCCTACATACCTGGAAACCAAGCGCGACCCATACCTACTTCGCGGAAAGGCCAAGGCACAAGTGCCATAATCAACGCCAACGCAATAACATAATACCAAAATAATTTATTGTATTTTACTTTGTCGTCAATGCTTTTCTTAGAGTAAGAATAAGCGATTGTTACTAAGGTAATCATGACTAACATACCGATAAAATGCTCAACCGCAAAAAAGCGAGCCGTTGCATTTTTCATCGTATCTGCCATGCCATTCATTTGGATTTGAGCATAGCCCCAAGGGCCGCTAATCCATTGATAAGTTCCGATTAACAATTGTATGTGGCTGGAAATCAATAAGAAAAGTCCCATTTTTCTGTCACCTTCGCTCCATGTTCTATTACCGTTGCGGCCTGCCCATGCACGAATAATCATTAAAACGAGTAAAATTAAAATCACCCAACGTAAGGTGCTGTGAAGATGTAAAAGTCCTGTGTACATTTTTAAATTGTTTTAAAAGTTAATTGTTAGTTTTTTTTAGAAATTCATCTTGTGTTACAAAATTTTCAAAATTGCTCAATTTGAGTTGTAGCATTTTTGCAATAGCAAAATAAGCGTTTTTATCCATTTTTTTAGAGTACACTCTTTTAGCGTAATCTTCGGTTGGTTCATTTGTCGTTTTTGAAGTCCTATACTTTTGAAGTATTGATGAATTACTTATATACTTTTCGTCTTGATAAGTATTGCTTTTTTCAAATATTTGGATTGAAAAAGCATCGATTAGCGGTTCATTTCTGAATTTATAAGGAATTTGAGAAGGAAAAGGAGCTCGTAATTGCTGTCCGTTTTTGTCTGTAATCACAAAAATAACATGTTGATTTCCAACACCAGTTAAATCTTGGTCTGACCTAAATGTAAAAAAAGATTTACCATTTAAGCTAAAATCTTTCTTTATCATCAGATTTTCATCGTAAAATATATTTCCTAAGGCGTTGTTTTTCAGTAACTTATCATAACAACAATCAAAAACAGCTACGAAAGGCGTATAAGTGTAAAACTGTTTGAGCCCTAGCATTAAATTCTTCTGAATTTTTATATTTTTGTCAATTTCTACTTGCTTGATTTTCGCTAAACGTTGCATGTGAGAACTGTTCTTATAATTGTGAGCAGAATCCTCAGCAATCGCTTTCATTTTTTTTGCACCTGTTGGCAATTTTACAACAAGTATTGCACCTTTTTTCATGCCAAGAAGTACTTGTAGTGATTCATGAACAGCAGTATTTTCTTGTGCAAATATTACACTGAATGAGTTAATAATAAAAATAAAAACTAAAAACTGTTTTTGCATAAGTATATTTAAGTTAATTTTGCCAAAAATAAAAATAAAATCATGACTCACGTAGAAATTGAGGCATTGAATGCGCAAATTTATAACGAAAGTAGCTTTTTAGAGCATATTAAAGCAGAAACCTCAAAAATAATTGTAGGACAGCAAGATATGTTAGAAAAACTGCTCGTAGCTTTGCTTTGTGGGGGGAATGTTTTAATCGAAGGATTACCTGGTTTGGCGAAAACGCTGACAATTAAAACATTGGCGAATGCGATTCAAGCTGATTTTAGCAGAATTCAATTTACGCCAGATTTGCTACCTGCGGATATTACGGGTACAATGATTTATAATCCAGGTAAAAATGAGTTTTTGCCTAGAAAAGGGCCTATCTTTGCTAACTTCGTTTTAGCGGATGAAATCAACCGTGCGCCTGCAAAAGTGCAAAGTGCGCTTTTAGAAGCGATGCAAGAACATCAGGTAACGATTGGTGCTGAAACGTATGATTTGCCCGAACTCTTTATGGTGTTGGCTACTCAAAATCCGATTGAACAAGAAGGGACGTATCCTTTGCCCGAAGCGCAAACC
>JBJXHA010000374.1:0-9548 GCA_046160275.1 Bacteroidia bacterium
TCGCCATTGCTCAAAGAAATTTCGCGCCAAAATCCTTTAATGGTGGCATATACTTGTTGAACCGTTTGCGTTTTTGAAAGCGCTTCTTTCACTAAAATAGTCGCAGGTGAGCCTCCTTGTGCCGAAACATCTATTTGAGTTGTAAACAATTCTTCGCTTTTGATGCGCGTCTTTTCACGGTTTAATTCAGTCAATTTCTCTGTCAGTTTTTCGGTAATGCTGAACAAAGTCGCATCTATGTCCGTAGAGTCGTATTCCGCGCCAATGCTTTTTGCAAGATTTTTGGCATAATCCATATTGCGTGCAATTTCTGACTGCCAAAACAAAATCTTTTGGTCTTCGGCAGTAAAACGGTCTTTTACATTTTGCAATAACAAATTTTCGGACTGCATAGAAAGTTGGTTATAACTTTTTATATCTTCCTGAATTTGAGGTAGTTTTGAGTTGATGAATTTTTCCAACTTGGTTTTTAAGATTTTATCCTTCATCCCTTCAAGTTCCGCACTTGCTTCCCCTCGGTTGCCCAAATCTATGATTTTTACTTTATTTTCATTCATCGTACGCATTACTTCGCCATTTACTGGCTTCGTTTGTAAAGGAAAAACCTCGACCTGCCAAATTTGCACGAAATCTTTGCTCGAAAAGCTGCGGTCTGAAAATTCTTCTAAATGCAGAACCATGTTGCCACTAACCGATTCCTTCATCGCATCATACAACACCTGATTATCTTGAATTGCCGTAGCACTTTGAATGAAAGTTCCATTTAAAGTAGCAATGGCTTCAGGTAAAATGGCGTTTCTTACCCGTTCCAACTGCAGGCTATCATCATCAAAAATGGAATAGTTTTCAACTACAACCAAATACACCCCTCGAAAACCCACTTGTTGCAATTGCTTTTCTGCGACTTCCGCAATACTAGACTTCACCGTTTCCAACTCCTCTAAATATTGGCGAATGTTGTCTAAATTATTTAAGGCATATAGTTGTTTCAACTGATGATAAATCTCATCAATCGAAATGTCAAGTTTGCGAATTTGCGTTTCCAAGCGATTGTTGTGGCTCTTTACCGCGTAGCACACATTTTCCCAATCTTCTGGCACAAAAGTTACTTTATTTTCCTTTAACTTCTTGACCATCAAAGCTTCTGACGTTTTGAAAGGAAAAATAAGGGAAGATGTTAGCTCCGCAGGTTGAGAAAATAAACAAAGTGGAAACAACACGATTCCCAACATAAAAGCGAGATTTTTATACAGCATATTGAACTGGAAAGACTTAGTGTTTCTATAAGAAACGCAAAAATGAGAAAAAAAGTGAGTATTGCCTACTTTTTGTTGAAAATTGCGTTATCATTAGGGTTTGATTAGTAAAGAAATATTGGGAAAGCGTGAGGTTCTCTGATATTTTATGTTAAAAGATAAACTGATGAATATACACACTATTAATGATAAGGCAAATATGACTAAACTTTGTTTTTTACTTTTGGGGCTGTTTGTTTGTGCTGATTATGCGCTCGGACAAGATACTACCAAAATGGCATTAAAACCTAAACCTCAGCGTGCTAGAAATACAGTAACGCTAGAGCTTGGCACTTTACCGTTCATCAATTTGTCTTATGAGCGCATTTGGTTAAGCAAAGAAAAATGGTTTATTGCGAGTAAAATTAGTCAAGAAAACGTAGGTTTTGCGAGTTCAACTACGATTAGTTTTGGTAAAGACCGCCTATTTTTTGAAGTAGGCGCGGGTTTGCATTTAGGTTGGACTCTTCAAAAAGGCTGGCAAGAGTATGTAAATTATGGGGTAAAAGAGGGTATTATTTACAATCGTGACGCTCTTTATCCTATTTTGGGTTTTCAATTACGACCTTTGAGGAAGGGCTTAGTGGTAGGGTTTTATTCGCGTCCTACACGCGCTACCTTGTTGAACATTGGCGCAGGTCCTTATGGATCGACTCTTCAAGAGGAAATTACCCATTCTTTAATGTTTCTAAAAGTAGGGGCAGCTTTTTAGCGTAAAGAAGTTATTCCAAAAGGCTTACATTTTCGAATAACTTCTCCTTATTTAAAAAAAACGCTAACACAAACGAACCTATATAGCAAACGAACGGGAAAAAGCATCACGCCTTTTCCCGTTCAGTTTTTCCTTCTATCATGTCTTATTCCCTTATTGGGGCATTATTCTTTGACAATCTTCGTGCTTTGATGCACGTTCTCTTTGTCTAAAGAAAGGAAATAAATCCCTGCGGGAAGTGTTTCCAAAGAAAGCTGAATTTCGGTGTCGCCTTCTTCCAAATTGCGTTTTTCAGTCCAAACACTTTGCCCTAAATTATTTACTAAGGTTAAAGTTGCTTCTCCCGCTTCTGCCACTTGTATTTTTGCATTTAACAGCTTTTCGGTAGGATTGGGGTAAACCGAAAGCGCGTTTTTAAGCACTTCTTCCTCATTTTGCATTACCCTACAACCAGTGGCAGCAGCATCTTGACGAATGACTTTGGTAACGGAATTTTTGGTACAAGTTAAGCCGCCATAAACGTAAGCTGCCCGAACATAATAATTTTTATTTGTGGTAGCAATATTTGCGAGTGCTAAGGTATTCCCAGAACCAATGGAGGTTAGGTTTGGCGGATTAAACCAAGTGTAGGTTGGTGTACCTGCTGTAACATTCGCGGTTAAAGTGGCATTTGTAATGCCTAGACAAACTTTGATAATGTTGCTTACATCAGTTCCAACAGAAGAGGTAATGGTAGGAACGGGCGCGTTTTGAATCGTTGCATTTATACTATTAGAAGCAACAGAAGAGCAGCCATTTGCACCTACATTTTTGGCTGTATAGGTTTTTGTTACCCCACTTGTACTCGTTACATTTAAGGGATTGGTACTTGCGCCTGCTACATTATTTACAAACCATTTCAACGAACCTACTATATTTGATGCCGTTAGCGTAATCATACTTCCTTGACAAACCTCTGTTGCACTTGCTATAATGGTAGGCGTATTAGGTTGTGATTTTAGCGTAATGACCACAGAATCAATTGCACTAGCGCAAGTAAAATTCGCATCTAACACAATATAGCTTCTGCTAATTTGCAAACCATACTTAGTCGAATTAGGTAAAGTAGCTAATACGGTTGGATTTGCGGCAGAAAAACTACTCAAATGTCCATCATTGGGAGTCCAAGTATAAGTAGTATTGGCTTGCGCTAATGCACCAATTGTAGTAGTCGTTCCTTGACAAATATTTCTATCCAAACCACCAGTGGCTAGGGGCGTTGGTTTTAGGCTAATTCCTACGGTATCACCTGCTTGCCCACAACCACTTGCGTCATAAGCAATGAGTTCATAATCGCCCCAACCTGTATTTACGGTAAGGGTAGCATCACTTGTATTACCCACTTGCGCTCCATTTTTAAACCATTTATGAGAAGATGCGTTGCTTGTCATTGCGGTTAATAGGATATTTGTTCCTTGACAACCTGTAATCAGTTTATTGGTTTGCCCTGTGGCTGTAGGATTTGCTAAAATACCGCCACTTGTCGTAATACTTGCCGTTGAAGTAGCACCTTTGATTTCAAAATTGCTACCATTATCTGTACCTGTAAAAGCAGCATTACTTGAAACAACGCGTACTCTGTAACCTATGCCTGCTGCTAAACTATTAGAAAGATTTGCAGTAATAGAGCCTGTTGCGTTAATTGAAGCCAAAGAACCTATAACCGTAGGGCTGGCAAAACTCCCATTCGCATCGCTTAATTCTACCGTAAAAACATTGCCCGCATTAAGCAGCAAGTTAGTAGCGGCATAATTTACCGAAAAAGAAGAGCCTCTGCAAAAAGGCGGTGTAGAAGCAAGCGTTGCGGAAAGCGTCATGGGTGCAATGTACTCAATAGCTCCAATATCGGGGCTTGTTCTTGTATTGCCATAATAATCAACCAGGCGCAGGGTCGGTTAGGCTGCTGGCAGTGTTCAAAATATAAACAAATTGTAAGGCATTGGCTACTGACAATGGCAAATTATCTACCTCCCCTTGAATATGAAAACCTTCTATTCGCAGATAAGAACTGTTTTGTATTCTAAAAATATTGCCCCCATCCCCTTTAAGAAGGGTCGTATTGTCATAAGGCTTTATGGTAATATAATTGCCTGCACTGCCATGAAGCGCATTAATCCTAAAGGTATTCTCTCCATGCCAAAATCTTGGAGCATCTACCGCAACTCCTACTGGGCTGCTTGTGGTATAACTTGGATTGGTAACGTCCCTATCAAATAGATAAAATCACCAGCAGCAATGGTATTAAGAACCGCATTAGGGATAGAACCTGTCGAGCTCAACCCAACAGCAGTTGCGGGAGTCAAACCATTATTTGAGGTGGGATTACCTTGTTTTACATAAAAATTCGTAGCGCTACAAATAGCATAAGTAAAAAATAAACAAAAGAGAAGTTTAAGTCTAAGCATGGGAAAATAATTACGGTTTAAAAATAAAATAACTGAAGATAGTTCATCTTTTGACGCAAATTTAGGTCTTATTATGCAACGAAACAAACAGCAACTCAACGTTTCTTAAAGCAAGCTAGATACGCAAGGATACTTTCCTTATTTTTGAATAGGTATAGCATATAGTGTTTTTGTTTAAAGGGATTTTCTATTGGCTACACATTTTCTGGCATCTCCTGTTCCTTATACCCTTTTTTCTTACGCAACAAAGGATAAAAACGACTTTCAATTTCAAATAAAAAAGCATGAAAACTAACAACTTTTCTATGAATAGTCGCAAATTCGTTTTTTTCTTCTAAAATAATTTTCTTAACTTCGTAGCAAGTTGATTAGACTTTATCAGCCTTATCTTCACTACTTTAAGTATATGTACCAAATTCGCAACTTTATTTATACACTCACACGCCTAGGTGTGCGCCCAGATTTGCCGATGCACGAGCAAGAGCGTATTATTAAGTTGAATAAAGTGTATTTACTCACTATTCCTGCTTGTATTTTAGGCTCTCTTTGGAGTTTTGATAGCCTTTGGTTTGTAGCCATTTCGTTGTCTATCTCCCTGTTTATGCAGGTTTCTTTGCTATTCCATCATCTAGGGTGGTACAAAACCGCCAATTTATATGCAAATATCACATTTGATGTACTATGTTCTGTGTTAGCGATTGCCTTTAATGGTACTACGGGTACAGAAAATTATCTTTTTGTTTCCATTTTTACTGTACAAATGCAGTATCATTTTCGCAAAGATATTTCGCGTTCTATGCTGTGCATCATTATTTTTGCCTTATTTGTTTTGGTAAAAATTATCAACCATTTTCCCCACCCTTCGCTTCCTATTCCGCAATATGCTTTCGTCATTTATATTCAAAATGTGATAACTATTTTCTTTTTGATTTTATTCTTAATGCACGAATATCAAACATTGGTAGAAAATTATCAGCAAAAAATTGAAGAACAAAATAACGTCTTGGCGGTAAAGAAATTGGCATTAGAGACGAGTAATCACGTAAAAGATAAACTTTTTTCTATTATTGGGCATGACTTGAAAAAACCGCTCGCTAGTGTGCGAGGAATGATTACGCTTTTATCACAAAAGTTGCTTTCACCTGAACAAGAAGAGAAATCTTTGCAACAATTACTGGTTTTACTCGATGCAAGCGATTTGACTTTAAAAAATTTACTAGATTGGGGAATTGAGCAGCAAAGTGAGGGCAAAAGGGAGGCCGTTGATGTATATGAGTATGCGGAGCAAAATTGCCAACTATATCAGTCGGTTGCCGAACAGAAAAATATTCGCTTACTCAATCACATTCCACAGGGCTTATATGTGTCTATGAATAGGCATCAACTAGACTTTATTCTGCGAAACTTAATTAATAATGCATTGAAATTCACGCATTTAGATGGAGAAGTGCGAATTTATATAGAAGATAGAGATGACCAATGGGCAATTGCAGTAGCAGACAACGGTATAGGCATTAAGGAAGAATATTTGGATAAATTATTCAACCTTAGCAAGCGATTTACCACCAAAGGAACCGCGAAAGAGTCGGGAACTGGCTTAGGCTTACCTTTATGTAAACAATTTATTGAGGACAACAAAGGACAACTCCTGATTCAAAGTGAAGAAGGAAAGGGGAGTATATTTTGGGTTATTATGAAAAAAGCCTTTAAATCGCAATTTTTTGCAGAAAAAGGACAGTTTGCTGTTTGCTAGGAAAAGAAAACCTTGCTTACATTTTTGGAGAAATTCCTATTCCCTTCTTTTTCAAGCGTTTTGCCTCTTGCTCTTGCATATACAGGCTATGTTGCGCATGGTTACAATTTTTGCGAGGGTCGCCATGTAATAAACGAGAAATCCCTTTAGAAGTAGCTCGTCCTGCCTTATTCATTGCATAACAACTTGGGAATAAAATCATTACAGCCAATAAAAAAGCTGCGAAAAATAACAAATAGCTGCGTTTAGTTTGCATATTTTAGAAGATATTTTGAGAGTTAAAGATTGATTATCAAGTGTTTTCTTTTTAATTCAGGCGCGTCTGCACAACTAATATTTTGGAGTAGTGCTTGTGCAGACGCGCCTGAAATCGTGTTGTGTAGATATGGCAACACTATATAAAGGTAGTTTACTTCGTGTGTAGCAAATTTGCCTTTTTATAAACGCATTATTCCTTCGGCGCTTCTTCTGCTACTTTTGTAAACCCTTCTTCCCCTATAATCGCCTCGATTTTTTTCTCCATATCGCGCAATTCTTGAGGAGCTTTGAAGCGGTCAAAAATCATTTTTTGCTTGCCATTCATTGTACAATTCATGGTACAAGAAGGCGGATCTGCCACATATTCATCGTCATATTTGTCAGCAAAATCCCAAAATTTTGCTTCCTCCAAAGTAGCCACCAACGATTTCAGCTCATCTTTTGTCAATGTCTTAGTATGTTTTCCAATGTTTTTCACATTTCTTTGTCCCTCATACACAACATTGCCTTTCGCATCAATCGTCATCGAATAACCCGGACAATTTCCTCTACAAGTGGTTCTTGACATCGAAAAAGCAAAATCTTTTGGTACTTTCACCTTTGTCGTAGTACGCGCAGTACTTCCTCCTTGTGTATTTTGGGTCGTTTTGCAAGCATTAAACACCAATAAAACACCCAAAAATATCATCAGCCCATAAATACGCATCATAAATTATACAATAAAATTAAATGAATGGTTTTTTAGACCTAGCAAGGTTTTGTGAAACTTTACTAGGTCTAAAAAGAATACGCAAACTTAGTGCGAAATTATAGTTATTCCAAATTTGAAAGGTAAAATTTGGAGAAATGCGTGGCGTTTTTTTGAGAGGATGTGCAAAAAAAGGGGCAGCCCTTTGTGAGAGCAGCCCCTTTTATATAACCTTTACGTTTATTTTTTTGTTTCTACTCTTTTCCAAATGTCGGTACGTCCAAACATTGATACCCCAATATATCCACGAATATCCAAAGTGTTTCTGCCCTTCATGGTAATTTTGCAATTATAAGTAGAGCCACTTTCAGGATCATAGATAGTGCCATTATCCCAAATGCCTTCTGAAACAAAACCAAAATCTTTTAATACACGCAAGCCTAGACGTGGGCGTGTGCGCAAAGCTGGGTCAGGATTGCTTTTATCAAGCTTTGCCTTTTTTGTTTCAGGATCAATGGGTTCTTTTAGCCAAACCACTTTGCCATAATATTTGCCGCCGATTTTTTCAATCTTTACGCGACCTTTTCCACTTGAAGGCTCCCATATTCCCACTAAATCATCTGCACTTTTTTGTGCCATTACATTGTTTCCGAAGAAAGCAAACAAGATTACCAATAAGAAAATACACTGCGTTTTCATCATTTTTAAAAGAAATTATTAAGTTATGAGAATTGTTGGTGATGAATTACTTTTTAGCTGCGCTAAGTTGGAATGTGGCGTTCAAAGACATATCGTGTTTGAGTGAATCCCCAGCAGGTGAGTTCAAATCCAATATAAGTGTTACTTTTTCACCTTTAAAATAGGTAGCCATTGTTTCGTTTTTGGCAATTTCGAGGGTTGCGTTGCTGCTGCCACTTGGGACAGGGTTTAACAAAGCCACTTCACTCATTTTGCCTGTTTCTGTAGTCATTTGAAGCAAAACAGATTCAAAACCATTCAAATTTTGTCCGTCTTTTGCCACAACTTCCGCTTTTTCAAGTTTCGCTGCCGAAATTTTGCTAGCATCTAGTCCTTTTGCCTCTGCTGCTGCCTTAATGTCCTCAAAACTGATTTCCACTTGTGCAGAATTTGGCCCTGGAGTTGGCTGCTCAATGCTAAAATCCTTACCTTTTACTTCAAAAGTAAACGATTCTTGTGCTTCAGAACAACCTAAAAGAAACAAAAAACTAGCCAAACCTATTGTATAAATAAATTTCTTCATACAGAATAAAAAAAATTGTAATGATTATGATAAAATAAACGAAAGAATTCTTGAAAATGATATAATAAGCCTAAAATCAATGAGAAAAAGATTAAGGGCTTACTAAATTAAAGGTTGCTGAAAGGGTAATAGCAGAACCGACTTTATTCTCATAGAAATAAGGTGCATCGCTTAGTACGCCAAACAAGCGCAACATTTCTTTGCCACCTACTTCTTGATCAACATTGTAACGATACATTAGACGGTAGCCCAAGCCAATTTGTGTGCGCCAAAAACCCTTTACCGGTACGTCCCACAAAGCGCGTAACTTGATTTCAGAACGGCGAAGCTCTAATGGGTCATTAGCTGTAACAGGTAAAATGCCATCTCCCGAAGTGTTCCCCAAATTAAAACTTGTTCCTTCTAATTCCATACCTAGACGAATGATGCTTTGCGCCGAAATATTATAGCGATAATAAGCGGTGGCAGGAAATAAAATCTCAGTGCCATGTTTTAGGTTAGGCGAAGAATAATTGAACATAATCAAAGGAATATAATTCAACTCTCCTGCACGAAAAGTACGCGCCAAACCAATCCCCCACATTTTACGGTCATGAGGTTTTCTACCCCAAAGCGCAAGTGCCGAATATTTTGTCCTGCCAAAAGGCTGCATATCCGACAAACGCCAGTTTCCTGCATACTCGCTTAGCACTTGTGCCAATACGAAACTTTTGGCATTCAAGGGCTTAAACAAGGTCGCATTTACTTGGAAATTGCGCAAAGGCGAAACATCTAAACTTCTTACCAAAGGATGAGCTGTCGTTCCAATCTCCTCCTTGAAGTTATAATTCGTTTGAGTGTAAATTCCTCCTAAGCTGAAAATAAAGGTATTACGCGAGATAATGGGAAAATTTGCCTCCGCACGAACAACAGATGCTCCCGAAATACGGTAGGTCTTATCATCACCCGTTGCTTCTGTCTCCAAACCCGTAGTGATGTCATGCCCTAATTGATGCTCATAAGTAAGCCCCAGCAAACGAGAAGGAGTCTGCCCAAATACCTTTTGTGTACAGTAGGTTTGGGTTGAGCCTTCTTGAACCGCCATGTTTTCATATTTACTATAATCTTCTTCCACTTCGGTAGAGTCAGTTTGTGCCA
>JBJXHA010000375.1:0-8532 GCA_046160275.1 Bacteroidia bacterium
TGTAAGTGAGTAGTTTTTTCTTTGTCTGCGGCAAAAAACTGCAATAACATACCCATTCCTATCCATTTCGCAGGAAGGATAGCAAAATAGCGCAAGATTCTTTTTTCTTGCTCATTAAGATTATCAACAGGGAAAATTTGTAATAGGTATTTTGTGGGTTGTATGTTAAAATATTTTCCAGCATTTATATATGTATGATGAGTAGTAAATTTTGCAAGATCTGATAATTCTTTCGTAAAATCTTGATGATGAGTAATTTCTATAAGATTTTGTATAGTAGTATTTGGTCTTTTATTTAAGGTTTTTGCCATAAACTCTACCAAAAGGGTATGATAAGATATGTTTGCTAAGAGCTGCTTAGTTTGAGGGTGATCTTTGCCTGGTGCATAGTAGTGCGTAAAAAGTGTAAAGGCATCTTCGGGCAGCATTTCAGCTAAAAATTGTGCTTCAATGCCTTCTATATTTGCTCGTGTGGTAAATAATACTTTACAACGGGTTTCTAATAAAAAAGAACGAGCTTCCGTTACTTTTTCTTCATCATTTGCATTGTCAATAATCAACAAAACAGGCTTGTCTAAGCTCCTCAAATACGCTTGAATCTTTTGTAGCTGCGCTTCTTTGGGCATCTGATACAATTCTAACGCCACCAAAAATGCCGAAATAAGTGCCTCTTCTATTTCGCCCGTTAAATCCGATACCGTAATCCAAAAACAATGCGAATAAGTGGCTCTGTATTTTGGAAAATTGGCATAAAAAGAAGCCAAAGTGCTTTTTCCAATGCCGCCCATGCCATTTACGAGCGTGAGAATGTTTTTACTGTGTAAAGAAGTATGCAACTGCTCTAGGGCAGCTTTGCGCCCCAATAAATAACCTTCTTTGTCAAGGGGGAGATTATCTAGTATAGGCGGCTCAGCAAAGGGTTTGGATTTTGTGGAGGGTTCATATTTATCACAAATGCTAATAATAGCTTTATTGGTTCGCGCAATGAGTTCTGCATCTTTTTTTTGCGTTCCTTCCCTCACATCTATTTCATGGGCATTAAAGTTTGCAAGCAAAAGACTAACTTCTTGCTTGTGTTCTTCTTTTACTAAATCTAGCAAGCGTTTGAGTGCTTTTCTCGTTTCACCTTTTTCAACTAAGGTTATTACGTCTTCCATAAGCGCGGGGTATTTTGTTGCAAGATAAGTACTTTTTGTAAAAAAAGAAAAACGTAAGCAAAGTTTTGTATTTGCTTACGTTTTTTAGCGTATGCTTGAATTTTAGGTATTTGATTATCAGGCTGTTATTTTTAATTCAGAAGAATCCACACAATTACTGGTGAAAGTGTTGGTTGTGCAGATGCTTCTGCATTGGGCGAGTAGTAAAGTATTGGTTTTCAGTTTTTTAAATTTAAACATACACTTATAATAGACAGACTGTTGGTTAGGTAGCGTATTGTACCTACAACACCACACTAATCCCCAGTTCAAAATACGAGGGCTTGGGTTTGTCTGTTCTTACGAAGTTATTGGTAAAAATATTAGAAGCGCGGTAATTGCCATATAAAGCGAATTGTTTCCAGCCTAATCGTGCATAAATGCCTGATTGTAAGAAGTTAAAGCCTTCTAAACCAAAGTATAAGGCGCGTTTTTCTACGACACTTTTTCCTGTGCTGTCGACGTATTTTGCCTTATATGTTGGAGGTAAGAGAAAACCACCCCATACGCCTAATTCTGCATAGGTGATGCGTTTTCCGTCTTTTTCTTTGAGGTTATAAATTACCCCAAAAGGCAAAGTAGCTCCCATAAAGCGCAACTTTTGTGTGCGTAAGCCTTGATGTAGGGTGTCGGGGAAGGTTTTAGAAGGTAAGGTTGCAAAATTTAACTTGTAGGTTGTTATCAACCCTTGAATATGAATCGTCCATTTGCGTGGCAAACGAAAGCCATAAGCAAAGCCCAAATCCATCGAACCCGAACCCAAAGGATTTAAAGGAGCTGTTTCTACATTTTTTTGTCCCGCCAAAAACGCACGATTAATGACAAAACTAAATTCACTACGTTTGTATTTCCGAGAAGGTTTTTTGGGTGCAACAACTGTATCTTTCACCAACGAATCTGTTTGGGCAAAATTTAGCTGCCAACAAGCCATAAAACAAAAAAGAAAGAAAAAAATGCGCATGATTTTGGGTAGATAAAGTGCAAAAGTAAGGATTTTACTACGATTCTCCACAGAAATCATTTATCTCACAAAAAAATCGTAAAATTGCAGACTTATTTTTCTCATCTTATTCAAATAAAAATACGGTTATGTATTCTATTAGAAGTATTATTTTGTGTTGGGTTTTGTTTGCTGCGCAAGGCTTGGTTGCGCAAAACACCTTAATTTCTCGCGTTGAGCCTATGTTTTGGTGGGTGGGAATGCAAAATCCAGAGGTGGAATTGTTGGTGTATGGACAAAAAGTAGCCAATTATAAACTTAGTTTGTTGAACTATGCTGGGGTTACGCTGAAAAAAGTGGAAACGACAGAAAACCCTAATTATCTGTTCGTTACCTTAAACATTGCGCCTACTTCGGCGGCTGGCAGGGTAAGATTAAAGTTTACCGACCCTAGTCGCCCGATTGAGCATATTTATGAATATGAGCTAAAAACGCGCGACAACCGCAAAAAAGCGCAGGGAATTTCCTCTGCAGATTTTATGTATTTACTTATGCCTGACCGCTTTGCAAATGGCGATTATTCCAATGATAAGGTAGAAGGTATGAAGCAGGGTGTTATGCGCGATTCTTTGTATGGGCGACATGGCGGCGACCTCAAAGGCGTGATTGATCATTTGGATTATTTGCAAAACTTGGGTGTTACGGCAATTTGGATGAACCCTGAAATTGAAAATAATCAGCCCAAAGAATCTTATCATGGCTATGCAGCCACAGATTTGTATAAAATTGACCCGCGTCTAGGCACAAATGCTTTATATAAAGAATATGTAGAGGCTTGTCATAAAAGAGAGATGAAAGTGGTGAAAGATGTGGTTTTCAATCACATAGGGAATGAGCATTGGTTGTATAAAGATTTGCCTGCAAAAAATTGGGTGCATCAATTTCAAGAATTTACGCGCACGAGTTACCGTTCTTCTACTTTGTTAGACCCTTATGCTGCAAGTGCCGATAAAAAAATCATGACAGATGGTTGGTTTGACAAGCACATGCCCGACCTCAATCAACAAGAGCCGCATTTAGCTAAATATTTGATTCAGAATGGAATATGGTGGGTAGAATATTCAGGGTTAGACTGCTATCGCATTGATACTTATCCTTATCCTGATTTGGATTTTATGAAAAATTGGGTAGAATGTTTGCAAAAAGAATATCCAAATTTGGGTCTTTTTGGCGAAACGTGGGTAGATGAAGTGGCGGTTCAGGCTTATTTTGTGAAAAATAAGATGAATTTGGGCTATAACTCGCCTTTGCCTGCGGTAACAGATTTTCAATTATATTTTGCCAGCGAGAAAGCACTCAACGAAAATCCGGGTTGGATGGATGGCGTGATGAAATGGTATTATGTTTTGGCGCAAGATTTTATCTATCAAGATGCCAACAAAAATGTTACTTTCTTGGATAACCATGATGTTAGCCGTTGTTTTGCTATCCTTCAAAATGATGTGGATAAGATGAAAATGGCTTGGACATTTATGCTCACTACGCGTGGGATTCCTTGTATGTATTATGGTACGGAGGTTTTGATGGGAAATTATTGGGATTGGGGCAATCACGACAAAGTGCGCCAAGAATTTCCAGGCGGTTGGAAAGACAATCCTAGCAATAAATTTACGGAAGCAGGCAGAGATGCCAAAGAAAATGATTTTTTCAATTACCTTCGTACTCTTGCCACTTGGCGCAAAAATCATGAGGTGCTTTATAACGGAAAATTGATGCAATTCCTGCCACAAGATGGCGTTTATGTGTATTTTCGTTACAATGACAAGGAAACTGTGATGACGATTATTAATAGCAATGCCAAAGAAATGCAGCTTGATACACAACGCTTTGCAGAAAGAATGGCGAGATTTTCTTCAGCAACCAATGTCATTACAGGCGAAAATATCAGCGATATAAAAAGCATGACCTTACCCGCAAAAACAGCTTGGGTGTTGGAGTTGAAGTAAAAATAGCATGATATGGGGCTATGTAAAAAGTTCGGAACTCTTCGATGAGTTCCGAACTTTTTGCGTAAAGCTTGGCGAGGCTTTGAGATAGAAAAATAAATAAAAGCCTTTGCAAACCAATTACTTACAAGCCTTTACATTACACAAACGAATAAACGTTAAGCCTTTTCGTGTTTTCAAACACTTTTCATTTTTGTCAATTATCCATTGAGAAGGCGTGCCAGAAACGCTAGGCGAAGAAGTCAGGCGTATTTCATTGTTTTTTACCAACCATTGCCCTTTAGCCTTTATTTGCTTGTTAGGGTTAGTTGCGTCAACATACTCAAAAGTGGCGTTCTCATGAAGAGATAATGCAATTTGAGGAGAAAGTACTTGTTCTTTTTCGCAACCACACACGCCATAAGTACCTGCCATGTTCGCTTTTTCAATGCCTTTAAAAGACATCAAAACTGCAATAAGCACTAAGAATAAAAACGGGTTTACTTTTTTCATACGGATTATTTGTATTACGTTAGTGCCATGAAACAGCACTATTTCTTATACGAAAAACCCCTTCACTTTGTTATATTAATTTCACTTAAAAACGCTTGTTGTACGGGCTACTTCAGCTGCCCTCCATTGGCAAAAACTTCGTTTTTGCGCTGACGCGGCAGCTAAAGCAGCCGCTACAAAAGTGCGTTCTTCTATGGACTAATTATTTGAATATCAAGCTAAAATCCGTTTCAGCCAATCCTTCATTTTTGGAAAAAAGTCTTGGTGAAATCTTGCTAATTGCGAGAATTCGTTTTTGCAAAGCGCGTTTGTTTCTAGCCCAATGTGTTGTGCATTTGCGAGAAAACAAGTTGTAATCTTTTTGTTTTTCAGTTTGTCCACTTTCGCTTTTACCTGTAAGGGAGGAGTCGAATCATCAAATTCAGAGAACAACATAAAAACGGGTTTTCGATACGTTTTCCAAATGGCTAAAGGCTCAAAACCAATTTCTAAGGCAGTAAACCATTGATTCTTATTTGTTAAATCTATTTGCTTACTTTCGGGAAATAACCAATCCCTCAACAAAGTATCTTTTTCAATACGGTGCGTAAAATCATCCAGTTTTTGCGCTTGTTCAGGCGCAGGATTTGCCAAATAATCAAAAAAGTAGCGTTGTTGTTTCAAGGCATTCTCGATTTGGGTTTGAGAATAAGTGCCGCTACATTTCATTAATATTTCTGTATTATACAAATTTTGTTCTATCGCTGAAATGCCAGAACCTGCCGCCCCAATCGTTAGCGCAAAATCTACCTCCTTTGCGTTCGTTTCTATGGCTTTTGCAATCACCCAACCTGCTTGACTGCTGCCTGCAAGCCCGATTTTAGACAGACGCAACTCTTTTCTTGTTTTCAAAAAAGTAATTCCCGCAAGTGCATCTTCTCCCAAATTCGCAAAACTCTCATACTCACTATTTCCTTCCGACTCTCCTACGCCTTGCTTATCGTAAGTAAGCACCGTTATTCCCTCTCTTGCAAAAATATCGGCAAGCAAACGAATAATAGAAGCATAACCGCAGCGATCTTGTTGCCCTGAACCATGCACTAATACCATCGCTTTTCCATTAGGTTTTAGGGGAATGAACAAAGTTCCGCCTAATTTTATGCCTTTTGCATTACGATAGTTCACATTTTCGGTTTGATAAAGCAACTTTTTTTGTGCGCTTGTAACTAATTTCCCCTTTTCATACACCTCAATTTTATCTGCTTTGAATTTGAAGGTTTGTACCACCGTATCAGACTTTACCGTAGTGCCTGCCGTCCAAGTCATTTCCTCTTTTTTCTCCAAACCTCGAAATGCATTTGTTTTTTCAAAATAAGCATACAACTTGATTTGAGAACGCCCAATAACGATAAGTTCCTGATTATCTGTTAGATAATCGCCAAGAAAGGGCTCGTATGTTTTTACAAAATGACGATACAAAGAGTCGGCATTTTGCTGCCCTTTGCAAATCGTAGCACAACACAAAAAAAGCAAGAAGATGTGTTTCATTTTCATAAATACTTATACCTTACAAGTTTTCCATTTTTAACACCACATTCCCTTTTTTTCTACCTGTATCCACATATCTATGCGCTTCTACGATTTGCTCAAAAGGATAAATTCTATCTATCACGGCTCTGTATTTGCCCTGCTCAAACAAAGTTTTGAGGGTTTCTAGCTGTTGTTGCGATTCAGAAGCGTATTCCATTCCGCCAACTGTTTTATAAATGCCTCCTTTTGCTAACAATGTTTGACATTGTTTTTGGGTCGTTTTGCCTACTGCATCAAAAATGACATCGAACTTTTCACTCATTTGCGTAAAATCCGTTGTATCATAGCATACGATATTTGACACGCCCAAACTTTCCACCAAACTCCGCCCTTTTGAGCTGCAAACCGCTGTAACCTCCGCCTGATATGCCTTTGCTATTTGTAGCGCAGCCGTACCCACAGAACCTGTCGCGCCAATAATGAGCATTTTGGGCTTTTTCATCTCTGCTAGTTTTATTTTATCGAAAAAATAAAGAACAGTTTGTCCACCAAAAATCAGCGAAACCGCTTCTTCAAAAGAGGCATTTTGCGGCATAATCGCTATATTACCACTCTCCTTCAACACAATATATTCTGCATAAGTACCAAAATCAAAACCTGTCATACCAAAAACCTTATCCCCAGCTTTGAAATTTGACACATTTTTCCCCACACTTTCCACGATTCCCGCATAAACTGTTCCCAGAATTTGTTTTCTAGGTCCCGAAAAACCCATTACCAAGCGCATAATGAATTTCATGATTCCCTCAACTGCAAGCCCTCTGACCCTCGCATCTCCTGAATTTACCGCAGTAGCCTTTATTTTGACAAGAATTTCATTGTCTTTTGCAATAGGTTTGACAACTTCTTGTATTTGCAAAACCTCTGGCGCACCATATTTTGCGCAGATAACCGCTTTCATCTTTTGATTAGACATACTTAATGGTTGTTGTTTATTTGTTTGCGTAAGATTTGTACTTGAAAAAGCAGCCAGCAAATTCATTGCTTCTGTATTATTCAATTCCCTTGCAATTTGCCCTGCCGTTTTGCCCGATTCCACCTCACAAATCTCAGGGGAAGCCCCATTCTCAAGCAAGGTTTTCGTTATAAAACTGTGTCGAAGTCTCACACTTTCTATCAAAGCACTTGTAAAATATTCGGGGTGCTGATAATCTAAATCTATTCCTTGCTGAATATAGAACAGGAGCAAGTCGGCATCATTTTCTTGAACCGCTTTAAACATTTCTTTCCAATCGGCTTGTTTCATGTTTTATAAAAATGGGGGAATAGTGAGTAATGGATAATGGAAAATTAATAATGGAGAATGGTTGTAACTTGCTTATTATCAATATTTTAAATAAAGTAGCAACATGAACTAGTCATTACCGAATACTTATTTAATTAAAATGAATTAAATAAACGCACTTTTCTGTAGCGGCTGCTTTAGCTGCCGTATTAGTGCAAAAACGAAGTTTTTGCCGATAGTGGGCAGCTGAAGCAGCCCATACAACGAACGTTTTAATTGCAATTAATTTAGTGAAATTAATAAGATAAGGCACATTTTTGCCTAACATTACAAATAGGTAGCAAGAATAGGGCATGAATTACATCAGGGTGGGTAGAAAAAGGGAGTAGTATCGCAATATTTTGCGAAATTATGTTGCGTTTTATCAGGCAAGTCATTTCCTCCTTGTTACAATAATAGATGGTTTATTGATTTGATAATCAGGTTCCTATCTTCTGCCAAGTTAATTAAAGAAGAAACGGCAATGCCATGCACACCTGTTTTCATAAGTTGTTCGATGTCAGAGATTTGTATTCCACCAATGGCAATAATCGGGAGATTTATGCCTTGCGATGCAAGTTGAGAAAGGAGAGATTCATAGCCTTCTAAGCCTAAAATCGGGCTAAGATTTTCTTTTGTTTGCGTAAATCGAAAAGGACCTAAACCAACATAATTCGCGCCTGCATGGTACAAAGCAAGTATATCTTCCAAATTATTTGCTGTTCCGCCAATAATTGCTTTCTCTCCGAGTAATTCTCTTGCCTCCTTTACAGGCATATCTTTTTTACCCAAATGCACACCATCTGCGCCTATTTCCTTTGCTAATTGAGGGTAATCGTTTAAAATAAAAGTAGTAGCATATTCTTTGCAAATTGCCTGTACCGCTAAAGCAATGGCTTTTCTTTCTTCGGTTGTTTTATTTTTCATGCGCAACTGCAACCATTTAACGCCTGATTTACAGGCAGTTAAAGCCAAATCTTCATGTGAAAGATGCGGCAAATTTTGGGTGAGGTAATGGAATTTTGCTATCATGCTGAATATTCTTTCTTAAACTGTTCTCCCGCC
>JBJXHA010000376.1:0-6664 GCA_046160275.1 Bacteroidia bacterium
GAAGTTCCTTTTGAATTTCTTGCTCACAAACAGAAATTTGCTGTTTTATGTACTTGTTTTTCGGGTGAATCGCCAACGCTTCCAGCCAATGTTGTTGTGCTGCTTGATAATTTTTCATTTTCATGGCTGAATCCCCTAAGAAAAGGCTTTTTTTATATAAAAGTTCTTTGACTAAACCACTGTCTCTCTTTGTGGAATCCAAGCGTTTAAGGGTTGCATTTGTATCTTGAGCTATATTTGGAAGAGCAGGCGGCGTTATGTCTGCTTGGCTAACATGATTGAGCGTATCGGAACTCAATGATACATTTTCAGTTTCCTTAGTTTCCCTTCCTAACCAATAATGAAAAATAGTCCCTATCGTTACAATTCCCACAATAAATAGAAGACTTAACATCGCTATTTTCTGAACATTTGCCTTTTGTTTCGCCTTTTCTAATAGCGTATTTAGCAAAAGGATTTTTTGCCTAGCTTCCTGTTCTTTTGGAAAATGTGTTATTAACTTTTCGTACGTTAGCAAAGCAGCAGCATAATCTTCTTGTTGGAACAAAGTATCGGCTTGCTTTTTCAAGGTTTGGTAATTTATCGTTTCCGTATTTTCGCCCGCATCAACCCACGAAGAAGTACCATTTAAAGCTTTCTCAAAATCAAAAACCGTTTGAAACCTTTGGGAAGGTTTGAGTGCCAAGGCTTTATGAATTGCTTTTTCTATTTGATGGCTAATTTTTACAAAAGAGGAAATTGCAGGAAGTTCTTCGATGCTTCGCGTGGTTGCATCTAAGGGAATCGTGCCTGTGAGCAAACGATATAAAGTCGCTGCCAAGCCATAAACATCTGAAAATGTGCCTTTTAGCGCGTTTGGGTTATAAGATTCTGGCGGTGCATAGCCCGGACTAATGACAGCATTTGCAGTCAAAGTACGAGAACGACTGGTAAGCACCCATTCTTTTGCTGTGCCAAAATCAATCAAAACTAAGTTGCCATCGGCTTTTCTTAAAATATTGGAAGGTTTTATATCTTGATGCGTGATGTTATTCTCGTGCAAGGCTTTGAGTGCCGAAATGAGTTGAAAAGCATAGTCAAGTGCTTCATTTTCAGGAATTTGTTGATTTGGTTTAGCTTGACAATATTTCTCTAATGTTTCTTCTGTTTCATAAGGCATCACCAAATAAGCGGTGTTATTTTCCTCAAAAAAATGTAGCACAGAAATAATATGAGGGGCGGCTTTCATTTTCATCAACAAAGCTGCCTCTTGAATAAAGCGCGTTTTATAATTGAGAAATTCCGTTTCTTCAATTGCCACGACCTTCACACTATCATCGTTATTTCTCACGCAAAGCCCACTCAAAAAACACTCTTTTATCACGAAAAATTGGGCGGCATTGGAAATTGAATTAGGTTCTTTTTTTTGCGTTAAGTACGTAATGCCAAAACCTCCTCTTCCCAGAACTTTCACGATTTCATACTGTTCACTGCATAATTTTTTTCCAATCGGGAGGCTAAAATGTATCATGAAATAGTCTTAATGGTTGAAAATTTCATTAAAAAAGAATACAATATTACGCTTTTTCATCAAAAAACGCAAGTGAAATGGATGGATTTTATCAATTCTTTGGTTCTAATATATTTTGTAAAACAGAAATGCCAATGTAAGCAATCATGGCAAAAGGAATGCCTAATACGCCTAAAATTGCGATTAACACCACAGAAACAGCCATTATCATAAAACGGTACTTATTCTTTTCCCAAGAAAAATCCTTAAATTTAAAGGCAATCAATTTCACTTCAGAAATTAGCAAATAAGACAAAATCAAGGTTAATCCTATCAAAAGGTAAGTATTTTGGAGAAAAGTTGCGAGTGCTGATG
This sequence comes from Bacteroidia bacterium, assembly GCA_046160275.1. GTDB lineage: Bacteria > Bacteroidota > Bacteroidia > J057 > J057 > JBJXHA01. Next base: position 1,865 of record JBJXHA010000376.1, read on the forward strand.
TGGGATGATAGCTTTTTACCAACCAAAAAGAAAGGACAAAAATCGTATTTGCTGGGGTAGCCAAGCCATAAAAACAATCTGACTGACGCTCATCAAGGTTGAATTTAGCCAAACGCAAAGCCGAAAATGCGGCAATTATCAAGCCGACATAAGGTAGGTAACTTTCGAAATTCCATGCAAAACTTGCTGAAGTGCTTTCTCCTATAAGTTTACACATCAACACTGCAGGAAAAACGCCAAAAGTAACAACATCTGCCAAAGAATCCAGTTCTTTTCCAATTAAAGAATTGATTTTCAAGGCTCTTGCGACAAAGCCATCTAAAAAATCGCACACCAGCGAAGTAAAAATCAAAATGGCAACAAGCTGAACATTTGCGCTTGTTACCACATTGATAATTGCCAATACCCCACACACTAAGTTAATGGAAGTGAGGAGGTTAGGCAAATTGAGAAGATTTTTGTTCATATTTGAAATTGTAATCCGTTATTTTTTCTTCTTGGTTGTTGGCTTCGGTGTCGGCTTCCATTTAGTAGGGTCGGGGTTTGGATTTTTGCCTACAAAAAGCTGCGTAACATAATAAGTTCCATTTGCAGATTTGGTAACAGCGATTCCCGTAAACAAATGATGCCCCTTTTCCATGTTTGATTTGTGTCCAGGGCTGCCCATCCAACCTTTCATTGCCTCCTTTGCAATCGCATTTTCGTAAGGTGTTTTTATTTCGTATAAATTTTCAGACACTTTATAAGGAACACGTGCGTATTTTTTCACCGCCCCTACCCTTTCCGTAAAGCCCGAATGAGAAAAGCCCACTTCGCCTTTTGCCATTTTTTTGCAATGTTCCATCGCAATTTCATCTAATTCCCATTCTCTTTTTAACTCATTCAATCCCAATGATTTACGATGATTATTTACTAAGCTAAACACTTGCGCCTCTAGTTCATCGGCGGTGATAGTTGTCTTAGAATTAGAGACAACTTTTGTTACAGGTTTTGCCGTAGGTCCTCTTTGTTGCGCAAAAAGTACAGAGGAGAGACTTACAAATAAAAATAGAAAAAAGAAAGTCCGTTTCATTTTGTGAAATATAGAAAGGTGAAAGAAAATTTTAGTTAGATGATAAATGACAGTTTAGAATAAAAAAATACAAAAAACTGATTACAACCACTTTAAGTCATTTTTATAATATAATTAATGATTATCAAGTACTTATAACGCCAAAGCGTTTATTTAGTTACAGGCTTACTTTGTTGCCATAACATTGGTGAGTGAATTTTTATGCATTTCGAACAACTCACCTCCACTTAGGTATGCTATTTTTGGCGAATTTATTGTGTTCAATCGTTTTACATATTGATGTGGCAAAGGATTGCGAAAGAGATTGCGTTTGGGCAAATGCAGGTTTAGCACTTTAGCGGCAATTTCGTCTGCAAAAGTAACACAATCCGAAGAGATAAACTGATATTTTCCCATTTTTATCCATTTTTGCTCAATCTCCAATACTTTTTGTAACTGCGCCTCCGAAATTTTCATTCGAATGATTTTGGCATTTTGAGAGTAAGCATAAATGGAATCGCCGCTGCTAATACTACCTGCTATTGACAAAGAAGTTAGGAATTGTTTCACTTTAATTTTTTCGCCCATATCTCTACCAAACCCTAAAAATCGAATCACCGAATCGCCACCCATTTCACGCTGCAAGCCATAACCAATAAAAGCGTGTCCTGCCAATGAGAATGAACCGTTTGTGAGAGGCGACAAAGGAGGGACAGCCCCCAAAACTAAATAATAAGATGCACTTTGAGCGAAGGAGAAGAAAGTGCTTACCCATAATATCGCGCTAAAAAGAAAAATGTTACGCCTCATAAATTTCAACAATAAAATAACCCATTCTAAAAGAAACTAATCCGATAATTCCTTATGTGATATGTGTCTTTTACGACAGTTCAAAGCATAAGGTAACTACTTAGTTTAAATTTTTGTACAAGCGTGTCGTTTTGTCGAATAAATTAGCGAGACTTTTGGAATTTAGTGCGTCACTTTGGAGTTTTATTTTGCAACGAAACCCCATTTTTCCCAATGATAAGATACATATCTTTGTCAGGAATGAGGTAACTAGGTTGCTTCTGATTTTTATTTTTAGGCACAACCAACACATATTTATCAGCCAAATCGCCCACCAAATAAGCATTAAACTTTGTAAATGCCTCCCTTTGCCTTTCTCGCTCTTCCACTTGCGAAATTGCCATGTTCCAAGCTGCTTCCTTACTTTGCACAATAATTAGTCGCAATGCTTCGTCAGAAAGTCCCTGCTCACGAAGCATATTTTGGTCGCGAGGGGAACGAGCTAAATCGTAAGTAGCATACATTTCACCCGCATCTATGATTTTCACTTTGGGACAATGTTTTCCACCTTGTAAGGTGTAATTCGTTGCAGTACAAGCCGATAACATCAATACAACGAGAAATCCTAACATTTTTTTCATAAAACCACACAATATGATTATGGTATATTTTGTTCTTTTTGCAATTTTTGGAACATTTTTATCATTTCTGATGCATTTGCCTTTTGCCCAAGATTTTGGTAAACCTCTGCCATTTTTTGATAAGCTTCTGCATCATTTGGGTAGTGTTTTAGGTATTTTTCTAAGTTTTCTTTTGCTAATTCCCATTTTTTTGCCAAGAGATAAGCATTAGCCAGCGAAAACACAATGTCGTAATCTTCTGGCAGATAAGAAATCGCTTCCCCATATAACTCAATTGCTTGCACATAGTCTTGGTTCTGAACAAGTTCAGTTGCCCAATCTCGGTAAAAAACGCCTAAATTTGTTTTTACATCTACTTGTCCTGGTCGCAATTTGTCACATTCTTCCATTGCTTCTATGGCATGAGGATAATCCTTTTTCAAATAAGCAATCACACCCTTAAACATCCATGGATTGGGGTAAGCGGGGTGAATTTCGATACACTTTTCTGCATGAAATAAAGCAGAATCCATCAGTTGCGTTTTTGATAGATAAGGAGGGATTGTATCAAACTTTGAATTTGGCGGAGAGAGTAGCAACACATCAACTAAGATAGAACTATATGCCGCATGAGCGTGTGCACTATTGGGCGAGGTTTTCACATCTGCCGCGTATAAAGTAAGGTCATTTTTCCAAGCTGTATTTCGAGAAATTGTTTTTAGCCCATAAAAAAAGCAAATAATACAGACCAAAGCTAATACAAATTGAGGTTTCTTTTCGCCCAAGTATTTGCAAATATAATAAGTCAAAATGAGGGTAAAACCTAAAGAAGGCATGAACACAAAGCGTTCTGCCATATTTACCCCGATAAGAATAAACACATTGGACACTACAGAAAGGGTAATAAAATAATATAAAATCCCGAAAGAAACGCTTCTGCGGCTTGGCATTTTGTAAAAAGCATAGCCTAACAGGAGCAAATGTGTAAGCAAAGAAAGAATAATAATAGGGTGTGTAAGCCCAACATTGGGGATTTCCATGGGATAATAATCGCTCGTCAAGGGATGAGGACACACTAATAGTTGTAAATATTTCCACCCTGAATAGGCAATTGCGCAAATTTTTTCGGTAAGGTTAAAAGGAACGAGTTCGCCATTTACATATTTTAAAAAGGGGTTATTCATCAACTCATAATCCATGGTTTCACTCATCAACACATTATCCAAAATAAACCCACGAACTCCAAACCAATAAATCACCGTCAACATAATAAGCGGCGAAATATAAATCCCCGACTCAGTGATAATGTCTTTTGCTGTTTTAATAATATCCTTGGGGTCGCCTTCCGTCCTTACAAAATAATAAAAAGTAAGCGGAATAATTGCCAAAAACGTAATGATATTTTCTTTTGCAAATAAACCTATCCCAAAAACAAGGCAAGAAGCGACAATATGAATCACTCTTCTTCTTTCATTATGATATGCCCTTAGCACAAAATATGCAGTCGTAATTGCACAAAGCAGTGCCATAATTTCATCTCTACCTTTCAAATTAGCTACGACTTCGGTATGCAAGGGATGTGCAGTAAACAACAAAGTAGCACAAAAGGCAAGAAGATAAAAAACAGGTTTTTCAGTATTTCGAGATGGGTTATAAAGTTCTAATAACCAAATATATAGCATTACTACGAGTAAGCCATACAAAAAGATATTAATACCATGTCCAATTTTGGTATTGTATTTTTTTATGGAAAAGCCTTCGCTATCCAGCATTTGTTTCCCTTCGGCATCAAGCTCAGGTTCGCCCCAAAGTTCCGTTTCAATGGCAAACATAACAATCGTAAGCGGACGATAGCGACCACCCGATAGTTGTATTTCTCCTTTTTGATAAAAACCAGCAAACGAATCCGTTGTTAAAATGTCTTTTATCCCTGCAAAACCTCTTTTTACAAAACGATTTTTCTGGATTAATACAGTATCATCTTGTGCAATTCCGTGGTCTAAAGTATTGGAATAGAGAAGAATAGCAAGTCCAAAAACAATAAAAAGCTGTAATAATATATTTGTTTGAAACGAAAAAGAAGACTTTAGGTAATTTATTATACGAGAAATCATCATATTTACATAAGCAGAATGAGAAGAAAAACACTTCTCTTTCAAGCAAACAAAGTAATAGGATTTTATTGGTTTTATCAAGTCTTTTTCTATTTTTTTGCAGATGTTGGCAAAGAAAACTAATTTTATTGCGTATTTTACACCCATAAGCCGAAATACTTTCTGGGTTTACACATACTGAAAAGATTCTTTTTTCGTTGAAAGAAGGAAATCTCTTTCAGTTTAT
>JBJXHA010000377.1:0-7230 GCA_046160275.1 Bacteroidia bacterium
GCATTTACATCACTCACAATCGTAGATAGCGGAATATCAACACTTCCCAAAACAGCACCAGGCGCACCCCCACTATTTGCCCAAACACGCGCAGTTACTTTTGCATTAGCTGTCATTGCAGAAGCCTTCGCAAAGCCCAAAATCAAATCAGAAAGGGTTGCATTGCTTGGTGCAGTATAAGTATAGAAGTCAGCATAGGCTTTATCTTCAAAACCATTTTGTCCTGTCACATATCCTCCTCCATCTTGGGCACTCACCAAGTAAAAAGCTAAGGTATCATCTACGGTAATATTTATCAAACTATCGCAACCGCCAGAGCTTGAACAATCTTTAACAATTATCGTCTGATTGGTAGAGTTTGAGCCTTGCGCATTTGCAACAGTCAAAGTGACAGTATAAGTTCCCGCAGTTGCATAGGTAGTACTTGCATTTTGCGTAGAAGCAGTAGCAGGTGCACCTCCAGGGAAAGACCATGTATAAGTCGTAGGCGCCCCCGTAGAAGTATTCGTAAATTGAGCTGACGCACCTGCACAAGGTTGGGCAGGATTGTAGGTAAAGCTTGCCACAGGAGGTACAGGCGTTACAGAATTACAAACTGTAGAAGCGTTTAAACTCGCACGACGCGGCGAAACAGACATGACTGTTTGCATACGCGCTTTTTGTCCTGTGGTAAAGATGTTCATACAAGCGTCATTCGTATAATCCATATAATTCATAAACATATCACCATTAGGCCCATTGTTACAAGTTATATGAGGGAAAGTTGGGCATCCACCATTGTCTTGTTGCTGAGTAGGTGTATCTGTTACATAATCCGTAGCACAGTTTCCATCGCCCCAAACATGGCGCAAGCCCAACCAATGTCCTACTTCATGGGTAGCAGTTCTTCCTTTGTTATAAGGTGCAGCCACATTGCCTATTCTACCAAAAGCACTATATAGGATAACTACCCCATCTGTATTAGCAGTAGTCGTGCCACCCGCCAAACCAGAAAGTCCAGAACCCGTAGGGAATTGCGCATAACCCAATAATTGTTGTCCCAAATCACATACCCAAATATTTAGGTATTTTGTGGGATCCCAAGAGGTTGCAGGTTTGATTGTACCATCAAGATAAGTGTCAGAATAAGGAGGAGCACTAAAACCCGCAGTATTACGATTTACACGATGAATACCTGGCTCTGTAAGCGCGTTCCCTGAAGGATCAACAGTAGCTTTACAAAAGTTAATTTCGCAATCAGCTCCTACTCCTGTAAAAACAGAAGGCGTGTTTGCAGCATCTGCATTTGTGCGGCGAAAATCTTCGTTTAATACATCAAATTGAGAATAAATTTGGCTTTGAGAAAGATTTTGCCCTGAACCTACCCCTGTTCCATTGTGAATAATGTGAACGATAACGGGAATGTTATAAACGGCTCTCGCTTTCGCTTGTACTTTGGGGTCAGCCATTTGTTTTTGCAACCAGCCCTCAAATTCGTCTAAGGTTTCAGCATTGGGGTTATTTGCAATGCGTCTTGCCTCTGCTTCCATGGTGTAACAACGCACTTTCTTTTCAGAAGCATTGTGTTCGTGTTGATGTAAAAATGGTTGTTTTGTAGCCTGTACAGCATGGCTTGTTACTCTTTGAGCAGTTCCGCCCACCCAAGCAAGCACGAGTGCGGCAAATAATAGTAAATTTCGATTGTTCATTTAAATTAGATAAATAATAATTAGATGTATAAAACGATGATATTTTGCAATTTGTATAAAAACGAGGCAATGATACAAATTTGGAATTAATTTATCAAATGGAATATCGAAAATATAGCTAAAAAGGTTGGTTATGTGGATAAAAAAATCCGATTTAACCTCGAAGGGTTAAATCGGAAATAAATGATAATCAAGTAGTTAACTAACGTAAGTTTGTAGGCACTTTGATTTCATCCACTATATCTACTTTTACGCCTTGCAAATCCTTTACTACTAACTCAACCCTACGATTCAACTGACGACCTTCTGGGGTATCTTTTCCTGATTTTTCATTTTTTGCAAGTGGCGCAGCTTCTCCATGCACATAAGTTGCCAAGCGATAATCCGCAATGCCTTTTGAGCGCAAATAATTTACTACGGCATTTTTGCGGCGATTCGCAAGTTTTTGATTGTACTCTGCACTTCCTTTTGAGTCTGTATGCGCATGCACCTCTACTACATAAGTAGGGTTTGTTAGCATCATTTTATGTAGCGTATTAAGTTGCGCTTTGCTTTCTGTTCTCAAAAAGGATTGGTCAAAATCAAAAAAGATATTTTTCAATCTTTCCAATTCATCAGAAACAACTTCTTGTGCTGCATAACAACAATTTTGCCCACGTTTTTCATCTTCTAAGACATCTTCTACACGAGCAAAAGAAAAACCTTTGCGAATTGCATCGTCTTTCAATTGATTGGCTTCGGTTTCTGAAGTCACGCCATAAATATAATATTTATAAATTTGGCTGTAACTTACTTTCTCCTGTACATTTTTGAAGCCTTTTTCGGTAAATGTGATAGGAGGTACTTGTTGGTTATAAGATGCCAACAAGACATTGTAGCCTTTTGTACCTTTTTGAGCGAAAACTGAAGCGCACATCAGCATCAAAAAGGAAAGCGACATGATGCGAAAAGATAACATTTTGTTCATATTCTTGCGTTAGTTAAAATTTATAATTACGATAACTGGGTGAAAATTCAAAGAATGGATTCTCAAAATATTGGTCGAGATGTTTTTAATAGAAATACTTTCTTCCCAAAAAGGAAGAGAAGCAATGGCTTAGAATGAGTGCAAAGATAATACTTGTTTGCTAATTATAAAATTTTTTTTTGTAAAATCTAATGAGGAATTGGATAGAAATAAAAATATAGTTTTATCTCCCCTTATTAGGCAACTTCTCGCGCAATAGGGGGAGAATAAAATAAACAAATTTGCCCTAAAATGGTTATGATGAAGAATGAATTAAGAAAATAATCTAGGATGAAAAATGTGATTATCAACAACTTAAGCTAATTTTTCATTCTTCACTATTCATTACATATTAGCCTTATGGAAATAAATTCAGTATCATTATTAACTCAAAATCAAGAACTTAGCCCAACTGCGCGCGCTATTGCGGAGAAAGTACTTCATCAACAAAGAATTAGCGATGAAGAGGCTTTGTATTTGTACGAACATGGGGATTTAGCCTATTTAGGAGTGCTGGCTACCCACATTCGCCATCAAAAAAACCAAAAAAGGGTTTATTTCAACCGCAATTTTCATATTGAACCTACTAACGTTTGCATTTATACTTGTAAATTTTGCTCCTACTCGCGCCTTATCAAACATCGCAGCGATGGCTGGGAATTGTCCTTAGAGCAAATGATGGATTTGGTAAAAAAATATGATAATCAACATATCACAGAGGTTCATATTGTAGGGGGCGTACTCCCTCAATACGATTTGGCTTTTTACGAAAAGTTGTTTAGTGAAATTAAAATGCACCGCCCTAGCCTGCACGTAAAAGCTCTTACCCCTGTGGAGTTTCATTATATTTTCAAAAAAGCAAAAGTTTCTTACGAAGAAGGAATGGCGAGGTTGATTGCGGCAGGCTTAAATTCGATTCCAGGCGGTGGTGCTGAAATTTTCCACCCCGAAGTGCGTGAAATCATTGCAGGCGACAAATGTAATGCTGACCAATGGCTAGAACTTCATAAAATCGCACATCAACAAGGAATTAGAACTAATGCCACGATGTTGTATGGCCACGTTGAAAAGTATTGGCACCGCGTTGATCATCTGCGCCGCTTGCGTGAGTTGCAAGATGAAACCAAAGGTTTTCAAACTTTTATCCCTCTAAAATTCAGAAACAAAGAAAATGAACTCTCCCACATTGAGGAAGTTTCGGTCATAGAAGATTTGCGCAATTATGCCATTTCTCGCATTTATTTAGATAATTTTGACCATGTAAAAGCCTATTGGCCCATGATTGGCAAAACTACCACACAAATTTCGCTTGCTTTTGGAGTTGATGACATTGACGGTACGATTGACGATTCTACCAAAATTTATTCGATGGCAGGTTCGGAGGAGCAAAATCCCGCGATGTCCACTTTAGAATTGATTGATTTCATTCAAAATGCGGGCTATCAACCGATTGAAAGGGATACTTTATATAATATTGTCCATGATTATGCAGTAGAAAAATATGCGCAGGAGCATGATTTAGTAAAGGAAATTTAGTTATATAGACCTTCGTAGGTTCAGGAAAAACCTACGAAGGTCTAATCAAAGTAGTTTAAATTATGATAGAACATTATACAAATAAAATTTGGCAACATTTACACCAGCTCAATAGCCCTGCGGTTCGTTGCCTCAATGAAGGCTTGACAAAGGAAGAAGTGTTAGCACAATGCGAGCAGGTAAATTTTCCTGTTTGCGAGGAAATTATTGCCTTGTATCAATGGAAAAATGGCACGAACATTATAGGTTCTTATAATTTAGGCTTATATATGCGCGATGCCGATATTTTTCCGCATTTTCATTTTAATTCCCTCGAAAAAGCCTTAGAAATTTGGCGGTCGGAGTTTGTGCCTGAAGTTGCCACTCAATACTTGAACGGCATTGCTGACCCTTGGCAGGTAACTTGGCTACCGATTTTTTCCGATGATGGAGATGGGCATTATGTACTAGACACCGAAGGAAAACGCATCATTCACATTGATGAAAACTGGCATACGGAGCTAAAATACAACAACTTAGAAGAAATGCTTCAGCACATCGTTTCTAAATACGAAAATAAACGCTACCTGATTGACCATGCAAATGAGGGCTTTTTGACAGAGGTATAAATTTTATTTTTAATTTTTAAAGAGATGAAATACCTAATATCCTTCTTTTACTTGCTTTTTGCGCCAATATTAGGATTTTGTGAGATTGTTTGTGAGGACATCAGCATTGAAACTGATTATAACCGAGCTTCTTGCATCTTTTATGGAAAGTATATCAAAACTGATACTTTCAAAAACTTTTATCGTTTTAGGAAAAGCCCTTTTTTGGTTGATAATTTTGAAGTACTTCGTTTCTATAAGGGCTGCGATACAGTTTGGGCTAATTATCGCCTGCCCAAAGTTAACAACGGGAACTATTTACTTTCTGTAAGGAGTTTTTGCAACCAAAATGCAGAACGTTATAGAAACTGCTTTGAAAAAGGGAAATATTATTTGGTCTATAGTTATGAATTTGAAGGCAATCTAAACACCTTGATTTGCTCACGCACACGAGAAATTAAAAATAACAACTTTCGCGTTGAGGAAGAAACAAGTTTCACTGTTCCGATTGATATAGGAAAAGATGAAAGCGAAGCCTTGATACGCTTGGAAAAACTTGCAAATCCATCAAATCCGCAGGATGATTTGCCACCACCACCGCTCACCATTTATGACTCCAAACAAGCATTTGAGCTTGAAGAAAAAGAAGCAATAATAAAACAACTCCAAGAAGAACGCCAAGCAATGTCCTACAAATTCATCGCCTTAGTTATTTTATTAGGGTTTTCTTTTGTAGTTTCTCTGTATTTTTATCTAAAAAAATATCCTTAATTTTGCGCCTCGAATAGTATCATCTTTATTTTTATTTGTATATCATGGAATTTCGTACAGAAAAAGACACAATGGGTTATGTTAAAGTGCCTGCCGATAAATATTGGGGTGCGCAAACGCAACGTTCCATTGAAAATTTTAAAATTGGTGGGCATAGAATGCCTATCGAGGTGATTCGCGGTTTTGCAGTGCTAAAAAAAGCAGCAGCCATTACGAATTGTGAACTTGGCGTGTTATCTCAAGAAAAATCTGCTTTGATTGGGCAAGTGTGTGATGAGATTTTGGCAGGAAAATTAGATGACCAATTTCCCTTGGTTGTATGGCAAACAGGCTCTGGAACACAATCCAATATGAATGTAAACGAGGTTATCGCTTATCGTGCGCACGTAATGAGCGGCGGAAACCTGACCGATGAAGCGAAAACATTGAACCCTAACGATGACGTAAATAAGTCCCAATCATCTAACGATACTTTCCCTACGGCAATGCACATTGCAGCCTACGATACCGTTGCTAATTACTTGATTCCCAAAGTAAAACTATTGCTTACTACTTTTTTGGCAAAAGCAGAGGCTTACAAAGATGTAGTAAAAATCGGGCGCACACATTTGATGGATGCAACGCCTTTGACTTTGGGGCATGAGCTTTCGGGCTATGCTACGCAATTGGCGCATGGCATTAAAGCCCTTGAAAATAGCTTCCCACATTTGGCAGAGTTGGCATTGGGTGGAACAGCAGTAGGTACAGGTTTAAACACGCCAAAAGGTTATGCCGAGTTGGTAGCAAAACACATTGCTACGCTTTCAGGATTGCCTTTTGTAACGGCAGAAAATAAATTTGAGGCACTTTCGGCGCATGACGCAATCGTGGAAACTTCAGGTGCCTTGAAGCGTTTGGCGGTAAGTTTGATGGCAATTGCAAATAATACGCGCTTATTGGCTTCAGGTCCTCGTTGTGGCATTGGTGAAATTCTCATTCCTGAAAACGAGCCAGGTTCGTCTATTATGCCGGGAAAAGTGAACCCTACACAAGCCGAAGCTATGACGATGGTTTGCGCACAAGTGATTGGAAATGATATGGCTATCACTGTTGCGGGTACACATGGACATTTTCAGTTGAATGTATTCAAGCCTGTGATGATTTTTAATTTGTTGGAATCTGCCAAATTATTGGGTGATGCTTGCGAATCTTTCAACAACAACTGCGCGGTAGGCATTGAGCCAAACACAGAGCGCATTCGTATGCACTTAAACAATTCTTTGATGTTGGTAACGGCATTAAATACGCACATCGGCTACTACAAAGCGGCTGAAATTGCCAAAAAAGCTCACAAAGAACACACGACTTTAAAAGAAGCAGCGATGGCACTCGGCTATCTCACTTCAGAAGAATATGACAAAATCGTGATACCTGAAAAAATGGTTGGCGGTTTGGGATAAAAATACAGAAAGTGGCTGTCTAAAAAAGCTCGGAATTCTTCGAAGAGTTCCGAACTTTTTTATGTAGAACATCATAAAAAACAATCACCATGAGTAATGTTTTTTGTAAATTAGCCCAAAATTGTTAGGTTGCAAATAAAACCCTAATCCACCCAATACTCTTGCCCTTTCATGTCAATAAAGCCCCAACTCCCCTTTTGGGT
>JBJXHA010000378.1:0-25529 GCA_046160275.1 Bacteroidia bacterium
CCCCCCCCCCCCCCGCTACCAAAAAATAACGAATACACAATGCAAAATATATTAAATCTACGGTGTCAAACTTTTCATAAACGCATTTACTTCTTTGAAATAAGCTTCTTTTTGCTCAATCCAAGGATAGTGATTACATTCATTTAAGAAGACAAGTTTGGAGTTACGAATCGCTTGGTTGGTTCTAATAAAAGTACCTTCTCCTAAAAAATCCTGCCTACCTGCGATAATCATACAAGGCTTTTTGAATTTTTTAAAATTAGGGGCAAGATTAAAAGGAGTTTTAAATACATCTTTCAAAATTAAGCCATCAATATCAGGGTAGTATTGCGAAGAAAGAAAAACCTGATACACTTCTTTAATATGTTTAGGATTACAAACATAAGAACGTACCGTAAATTCTAGCTTTTTCAGTTCAGCTTCTTTGCTTTGCTGCGTACTCCAATAAGCAAGCGAATCTAACTCCTGTGGTGAAAGCCTAGCCATTTGATTTTGAAGGTAATAACTTGCAAATCCCGCATCAATTCCAGCAGGTGACATAAGTAACAAACCATTCAATTTGGCGGCGTGTTTTGAAGCATAAAATAGGCTATAGGTACCGCCAAAAGAAAAGCCCAAAACTGTCCATTTTTCAACTTTTAAATGCGTACGCAAGGCTTCTATGTCGCTCACCATTTTGTCCATGGTAACGGTTGTTTCGTTGATGGTAGGCAGCGTAGATTTGCCCGTTCCTCTTCTGTCAAAAAGAATCGTTTGATAACCTTGTTCAGATAGTTCTTTTGCAAAAGGTTCTAAGTGTTTGGAAGAATAGCCAGCCCCTCCATTAATGATGAGAATAGGCACCCCTTTTCCGTATATTTTATAATGAATGTTTGCACCATCAGAGGAAGGTGCATAACCTGTTGTTTGGGAAGAGCCTAATAAAAAAAGCCCGATGAAAAAGCAAAAGAAGCTTGATTTTAGCATATAGATTTTAAATAAGGATGTTTACAAAAAAGACTTGCTTTTTCAAGCAAGCCTTTTCTATAAAATAAGAAAGAATTATTGGTAGAAATTGTACTTTAATTCCACGCCAAAAGTGCGGCCTGGATTTACAGCGATTTGATTTAACCCTAAGATGTACCAGCCATGTTGAGCATAAGCAGCATTTGTAAGGTTTTTCGCCCAAAGTGCAATACCATAACGACCGTTTTTATCAGAAACGCCTAAACGCATGTTGATTTGGTTTGCAGGCATACGCGCAATGCTCGCTCTGTTTCTGATGTCATTGTAAGAGAAACCTGTATAAATCCAGTCAGCTCTTGCCAATAAACGCACAGGACCTACAATTTTTGAATACTCTAAGCCTAAACTTGCAGTATAATCAGGCGCTTTGATAACGCGGTTTCCGCTCAAATCGTAAGGAGCATAACCTGTTAGAGAATCTTGTCCTTGGCTACCTGTAACAAATACCTCTTGAGAAGCAATGAACTCAGTATATTTCATGTTCAATTTTGCAGCAGAGAAGTTCAAAGCAAAACCTTTTGCCAAGATAGCAGATCCTTCAACCTCAATTCCCCATCCGTTTACTTTTTGTGCATTTGCTACGAACATACGAGTTCCTTGAATCAATAACTCTTGTTTGTTGGCATAATCAACAAAGAACACGTTTCCATTTACACGATAACGATTTTTGAATTGCGTTTTTACCCCAATTTCGTAGTTATTTACAAACTCTGGTTTATAAACTAAGTTACTGTCATAAGGGAACAAGCTATACACCATGTTAAAACCAGCTCCTCTAAAACCGCGTGTATAATTCGCGTATGTAAACACATTTTCATTTACTTTATAATCAAGACCAAAGTTTCCAGTAACCGCTACATTGTTTACAGGAATTGTATGCATATTTTTCTCTGAAGCAAGCGGAGCTGCCACATAAGCTGCAACAATTTGATATTGTCCAATAGGGTTTTGGAAGAGATTTAACCTTTTGCTTTCACTCAATACACGAATACCACCATTCACTCTCAAGTTTTTCACTACTTCATAAGAGTGAGAAGTAAATAATGCGATGTTTGTGTTGTCAATAAATCCGCCACCATTATAGTATTCTGAATAACCTGGAATAGTTGTAAAACCATCATTTGCTTCTAGTGTATCACGGTTTCCAATTCTTTCTTTAATGAAATGAAGCCCTACAATGTAAGCCCATTTTTGGTCACGTGGTGTGCTATAACGAAGCTCTTGGCTAAATGTTCCTAATGATTGTGTTCTACCTGCATTTCCAATGTTCATTGGAGATACGTCAAGGTCGCCAAAATAATAATCTTTTTCTTTATAATAAGAAGTAACAGCGTTCAAACTATTTTTTCCTAATTGGAATTTAGCTCTCGCAGAAGCTCCCCATTGGTCACGCGTAAACACATAACCATCTCCTGTACTCATGTTTGACTTACGGTGATCTATCGGATGAATAAAATTCAAAGAGTTATAATAAGCCAAAGTAGTAGGAGCTCCATCAGCACTTGTTATCATCATTGAATTTTCCATGCCTCTATCCGCGCTATAAAAACCAGATACATCAATCGTTACATTTCTTGTAGGGGTATAAATCAAGTTACCTCTTACACCATAGAATTTTGTACGATTGGTTGCATTATCTACGGTATCATTCAATTCTGTTACGAAACCATCTCTTTGAGAATAAGCTGCTGTAACACGACCCGCCAATTTATTGTTGATAAGTACAAAGTTGCCTTTTGCTTTTGCTTGATAAAAACCTAAATTACCGATATTCAACTCAGCTCCTGCCGAATTTTGCATTTGTGGCTTTTCTGTTACAATGTTTACCAAACCACCTACGGTATTTTTACCGAAAAGTGTTCCTTGTGGCCCTCTCAATACTTCTAAACGGTCAATGTCCATCAACAAAGAGTTGAAACCAAAACCACGAGAATAATACACATCATCAATGTACAAACCTACTGCCGACTCGATACCTGGGTCACTCAAATTCGTAGAAAAACCACGAATAGAGAAGATAGGCATACCCGGAGTCCAAGAATCGGTGATTACGTTAGGCGCAACAGCTAATGCTTCTGTTGTAACATTTACGCTACGATTTTGCATGTTAATCCCCTGAATTACCGAAGCAGAAACAGGCGTAACTTGCAAGTTTTCTTCCACACGGTTTGCCGTTACCACTTGTGTTTTTAACTCCAACTCGTTCTCTTCTAGTAAGATGTCAAGTACGATGTATTGAGATTCTTTAGTTACAGGCACTTCTTTTGCCAAGAAACCCGAAGAACCTACCCCAATTTTGGTTACTTTCTCAGAAATTTCTACACGAAAGCGACCTTGAATGTCAGCATAGATTTCAGCATTATCTTCTTCTACAATGACAGTTGCGAAGGCTACGGGTTGCTTATTCAGGGCAGACCTAACTGTTCCTTCGACAATGCGTTGTGCAAATGCAGTGTTGCACATCAGCATCATGTTGAATAATGCGAGTACTAAATAAAATTTCCTCATAAAATCCTAATGTAAATTTAAAAGTAAAGGTTTAAAAAAAATAACAGAATAAACTAAAATTCTGTTCCTTTTTGGCAGGTACATAAATAGTTAACAGTTATCAATTAGCGGCAACACTCGGAAGGTTGACAAGCAGGAAATTGTTAATGTTACACTTTATTAAACAGGCTGACAGGGGAACGTCATTTTACTTATCCAAAATGATGGAAGAACTTATTGAATGGTCGAGATACAGAAGTGTAAACAGCCATACAGCCTAGCGAGAACCGCTATTTTGATGAGGAAAGTTTACAAGGTGAGAACTATTGCGGACAAAAATAGCAGTTTTTTTTTAGAATACAAGCCAAAGAAGTACTATTTTTTTTTGTTACTCGAAATTTAGTTTATTCTTTAATAATTTATTCCTCATTATCAATCATTTAAAAGAATTATATTTGCTGCAAAAAGGAAAGCAGCAATTTACGCACCTCCACAAATTTTGAGAGTTGCAGGTTTTTGGGTGTGTCGTAAACATCGTGATAATGTGGAGGTCCGCCCATAGTATAAATAAAAAAACCTTTTACGCCTTTTTGCAAAAAGAAATAATGGTCGCTATTAGGCGCATTTTTGCGTGCTTTTACGGCTGCAAGTTCCTTATTTGTTTCATTCAAGGCTTTTAATTTATCAAAATATTGGGGGAAATCTATGCCTCCTACCGCCATAATGCCTTCTGTGCCTCCGCCCA
Source organism: Bacteroidia bacterium (assembly GCA_046160275.1). Lineage (GTDB taxonomy): Bacteria > Bacteroidota > Bacteroidia > J057 > J057 > JBJXHA01. Next base: position 4,238 of record JBJXHA010000378.1, read on the forward strand.
TTAAGTCAATGTTCAAAATGAATTTTGTTTTTGCCAAAGGCACAGCCGCTTGTTTTTCTACATAAAATTGAGAACCTAACAAACCTGCCTCTTCTGCCCCAAATGCAATAAATAACACCGAATACTCCAAAGGTTGGCTTACCAAATACTCCGCCATAGACAAAAGCATGGCAATACCCGAAGCATTGTCATTTGCACCCGGAAAAGTTGCCGTTCCCATTCTGCCTAAATGGTCGTAATGCGCAGATACAATGATAAAACTATCTTTTTTCGATTTCCCTTCCAAATAGCCCAATACATTTTGCGTTTCGATTTTGCTCAAGTTGCTCACTACTTCCCAAGTGATTTTTTTCGCATAAGAAGGATATTTGTCTTTTAAGATTTCAAAAATGGGAAAATCGCCTTGCTCATCTCGAAAAGTATGGGTGAGCTTTGCCTTTTGCACAATGCAAACCGTAGGCGAAGCCGTTTCGATACGTATCATGCGGTTGATAGGAGAAAGTTCGTTTTTATATTTCTCTTTTTTAGTTGCGTCCGTACCAATTGAATCAGGAATACCATCGTTGTAACTAATCGCCTTTCCTGTTGCCTTCGAAATAGGAAGCATGGCGTAGCCTGCATCTTGAATTTCTGCACTGCCTTTGCTTGAAGGGCAATTTGCCGCCACAATATAATCTATTCCCGGCACTTGCATTTTGTCATCAACATACAATCGCGTTTTTTCAATAATATTCAAATTAACGATAAAAGGCTGCTGATAAGGTTTTACCACGTCATTGGAATCGGGATATTGCGCGATGGGTTGAAGCCCTATTTCTTGAAATCGCTTAGCAAGATAATCTGCTGCTTTTTGGTGTCCACTTGCAATATAGCCGCGCCCCGCCATTTTATTGGAACACAATACATTCACTTCTTTTCGTGCCTCTCTCAACAAAGCCGCAGGGTTTTCGGTTTGCGCCCAAGCGGAAGAAGTAAGCAACAATAAGAAAAAAGAATAAAAACGTAATTTCATGAAAAATTAAATTAATTCATTGGTAGTTAGGCGTTTTCAAGTTTCGAAGAACCAAGAAGCTGTTGAGTTAATCAAATTCACAAGCGTGGACGCTTGTGAATTTGATTTTCAGAGGAGCGTCCACGCTCGTAGGTTCGGAAAAATCACTATTTCACTGAAAAAACAATTCTTTTATCTTATGTTTTTGGGAAGAATTATTTATTTAAACAGCTTCTAAATAACTGATAGTCATGTATTTAAATGTATATTTTTTTTCATTCTCTACTCACTAATAAGTTAGGCATAAATTGGGGATTATAACTTTCGTTTGCTTACAAACAGCCCGTTCTGCCGCCATCTACAGGCAAATTAATTCCGCAAACATAAGCTGCCGCAGGGGAAGCTAAAAATGCAATGGCATTCGCAATTTCTTCGGGCTTACCAAACCTTCCCGCAGGAATTTCAGCTTTCATTCCTTCCGAAATTTTGGCATCATCACTTGCGGCTTTTACCGCTTTGTTGTGAATAATACTTTGTAAACGCTCGGTTTCTGTTGCGCCCGGTAACACATTATTTACCGTAATGCCAAACTTCGCCACTTCATTGGCTAAGGTTTTGGACCAATTTGCCACTGCTGCCCGAATCGTATTTGAAACGCCCAAACCATTCAAAGGTTGCTTCACCGAAGTCGAAATCACATTGATAATTCGCCCATAACCCGCACTTTTCATGCCCTCCAACACAGCTTGCGCCAACAAATGATTACAGATAAGATGTTGAGAGAAGGTATTTTGAAACTCCTCTATCTTAGCCGAAGCAATCGCACCGCCTGCGGGACCACCTGTATTATTTACTAAAATGTGTATCTGCTTTTCTTGGGATTGGTAGGGAGCTAAAACAGCAACCAAACTATCGGGTTGAGAAAAATCGGCAACAAGGTAACTATGTGTTTGCCCTTGTGAAGTGGATAATTCTGCCAAAGTTGCTTGCAATTTTGCCTCATTTCGCGCAAGCAAGGTAACATTCGCCCCTAATTCTGCCAAAGCCAAAGCCGTAGCTTTGCCAATTCCTTGCGTGCTACCACACACAAGCGCGTTTTTATTGTGTAGAGAGAGATTCATCTTTTAACTTATTATTTAATTCTAGTATTATATATTTAACAAAATTTCCTTACAAACAGTATTTTTTGATATTTTTCTTTATGATTACATTCGTTTTACCCTGCGGCTCAATCCAAATCAAGTCCCCTTTTCTTTTAATAGAAGAGAACCAAGGATAACCTGAAGCACCTTCATAAATGGGCATCACAAACGATTCTTTTCTATTTTTCACTAAACTTTGAATTGTCCATTTTACTTTTTTTGAATCATCATTCTCTTCTAAATAAACGACAAAAGAATCAAGGCTGTCGGCATATTCAACATTTCTATCTGTGTCAAAAAAATGGATATTCAGCGTTTTTTTTAGTGGCAAAAAAAGTTTTTCTGAAAAGTGACCTGTCCAATTTGTCATCAGATAAACATAGTCATTATTTACCCATATTACGCTAGGGGGCACACGATAACCACGATTATTCGTTAGCTCAAACAATCTGCCTTGCCATTTTTGCCCATTTTTACCCCAATCCATTACATAGGTGCTATCTCCATCTCTAAGCGTCAGCTTGACAAAAGGCAGAGATATATTGCTTGTATCATTGTCGTCAGGGATTAGATAAAACGAAACTTGTTTGGTTTGCTGTTTATCATTGTTTCGTGCTATCTCGTTGATTTTTTGCGTGTTAGGCTTAGAATTACAAGCAATTAACAGCACTAAAAGCAAAATCTGTATGACATAGAACGTTTTCATTTACAAGAAAAAGGTGTTTTGTTATTTATAAAAATCATACACTTTTTGAATCGCACCTAATAACTGTGGCAAATTTACTGTTCCATATCGCTGTGTATCAATATGTAACTTATCATTTTCTAGCTTCAAAAATTGCCAAACAAAACCATTCGTAACAGCTCCATGAATTACTTGAATGTCATTTCCTTCTTGCCTATTAAACAATTTTGCTGCATACATTTCTGCGCCACATTGCCCATACCAATTTTCGATATTATCATCTTTTGCTTCAAAAATACAGACGATAGGCGACTCTATTTCCGAAGCGTTGGGATTATTAGAAATAAGAAAATCACACACTCCTTTTAAGCCTTTTTCTGCTAACACATTAAAAGTTAAGCCAGACAGCGGCTTAAAGTTTTGATTAATGTACCAAACTTCCGCTAAAATAGGCATTACCAATAACTCCGATTTTGCCTTTTCATTTTTCATGGGAAGGTGCATATTTCTTTCTAAGACGATTCGCAAAACCTCAGAAGGAGAAATGTCTGTTACTGGTTCTAGCATTTGAGCCACATCAACGACTGTAACGCCAAAAAGACTTTTCAAATCAGAAAGTTTATAGTAACGATAGGATTTAGGAATGGTCATAATGAAATTTGAAAAATAAAAACAACTTTGAATAGGCAAAGGTAAGAAAAAAGCAAATATTACAAAACAGAAAAATGCGACATGAAAAACTCACATCGCATTTTTCTATGATAAGAGAAATTTTCTATTCTTTTTCACCTATCTCCCTTATCAACTATCCCTTATCCCCTAATTAATACATATTTACACGCAATTCTACGCCAAATGTTCTACCTGGATTCACTGCTACGATTCTTGAACCTGGATACTCCCAACCATGCTGAACAATGATTGCATTTGTTAGGTTTTTACCCCAAATCGAAAAGATATAGCGTGAGGTTTTATCTGAGAAACTAAGGCGAGCATTCAAAATATTGGCGGGCATACGCGCAAGGAAAGGATTATTACGAATATCATTATACGCAAACCCTGTATAGTTCCAATCTACGCGTGTCAACACACGGAATTTATCTGCGATATTCGTAGCATATTCCAACCCTACTGCCGCCGTATAATCTGGGGATTTTATCACGCGCTTACCTGAAAGTGTATCGGGAACAACTTCATTTAGCCCTGTTTGTGGGTTTTTAACTACTTTGGTTGTAATGAACTCTTGATATTTCATTATCAACTTCGCAAAACTGTAGTTTGCCACCAAACCCTTTGCTAAAATCGCGTTTCCTTCTAATTCCACGCCCCAACCTCTTACGTGCTTGGCATTCGCAATAAACAACCTAGTGCCTTCAATCAACAATTCTTGTTTGTTAAAGAAGTCGGTCATAAACACATTTCCATTGATACGATAGCGGTTGTTGATTTGCGATTTGAAGCCCAATTCGTAGTTATTTACGGACTCAGGTTTGTAAAACAAGGTAGAATCGTTAGGATTGATGCTATACACCATGTTAAAACTCGCCCCTTTAAAACCACGAGAATAAACGCCATACAACAATACATTATCATTTAGTTGATAATCAAGCCCTGCATTACCCGTAATCCCTGGATAACTTTTTGTCAATACATGCATGCTATCCTCTCTTGCAAAAGGTTTTGCTACCAAACCTGTAATCATATTTCCCTTAAAAGGAAGCGTATTCACAAAATTTGTACTTGCAGCTGAATCCCCTGTAAAGGCAAGTGGGTTTTGGAAATAATTCAGCGTTTTTGTTTCAAACAAACCACGCGCCCCAATATTTAAGTGTAGTTTTTTAGCAATTTCAACAGCGTGCGAAGTAAACAATGCCATGTTTAGGTTGTCCACATAACCGCCGCCATTGTATCTTTGTTCCCAAGAACCGCTAGGAATTGTTCTCGAAGTAAAGTCACTCAAAAAGTCAGAGCCAAGCACTAAGGAGTCTCGGTTGCCAATTTTTTCTGCAATCAAATGTGCCCCTACAATATAAGACCATCTTTGATTACGAGGAGATGAAAAGCGAATTTCTTGGCTAAAAGAACCTAAACTTTGGGTACGACCTGTAGTTGCTGAATTTCTAGGCGTTCCGTCAATGTCATTAAAGGTAAAGTCTTTCTCATTGAAATAAGAAGTAACGGTATTCAACATATTTTTACCTATGTTAAATTGTCCTCTTACAGACGCGCCAAATTGCTTACGATTGAAAGTTGCAGCAACATCTGTGTTTGAAACTCTCTCTATTAAGGGGCGAATTACGCCGGTTGCTTTCAAACTAGAATCTAACTTGGCGTTTTTGTGGTTAAGCAAAAGCAAAGAAGTTTCCATTCCATCGTCTTGGCAATAAAACACATTCGCATCAAAAGTCATTTTGCGGTTTGGCGTAAACAAAAAGCTTGCTCTTCCTCCCGAAAAAGAGGTTTTGTTTTTACCATCAGCGATTGGGTTGTCTTGTTGAATGAAGCCGTTTCTTCTGGAATGAGCTGCGGTAAAACGCATCGCCAATTTGTTATTCACCAACATCACGTTTCCTTTCGCCCTGATTTGGAAAAAGCCTAAGTTACCCACCCCAATATCTCCACCTGCAGAGTTTGCCATTTTGGGCTTTTCTGAGATAATGTTAATCAAGCCACCTACTGTATTTTTTCCAAACAAAGTCCCTTGAGGACCTCGCAATACTTCTACGCGGTCAATGTCCATCAACAAAGAATTGAAACCAAAACCACGAGAATAATACACATCGTCAATGTAAAAACCAATCGCAGATTCTACACCAGGATCTGCAAAAATCGTTGACATACCACGAAGCGAGTAATTAATCCTGCCTGGATTCCAAGCATCTGCGACCAAATTGGGAGTGATTGCCAATGCTTCATTGGTTTGATTTACAGAACGATTCTGCAAATTCATGCTTTGAATAATCGTTGAAGCTACGGGGGTAGTTTGAGCATTTTCTTCCACGCGGTTTGCTGTTACAACTTGCGCTTTTAACTCCAGCTCATTTTCTTCTAGCAACACCTCTAACACTGTGTATTGCGATTCTTTGTAAATTGCCACTTCTTTTGCCAAGAAACCCGAAGAACCTACCGCAATTTTGGTCGCATTGTCGGAAACCTCTACCCGAAAACGACCTTGAATATCGGCATAAATTTCTACATTGTCTTCTTCCACAATGACGGTGGCAAAGGCTACAGGTTGTTTGTTTAAAGAGGACTTTACCGTTCCCTCTACGATGCGTTGTTGGGCAAAAAGATTATGCGCCCCCAGCGCGAGCAGAAAAAGTGAAAAAAACAGGTACTTTTTTTTCATACCAAAAAAAATTTAATGAAGGTCAAAAAATAATAAAGAAAGAACGAAGGTGGGAATAATAGGGAAAGAACGATGTCGAGCGTACAAAGGTAGGAATTTTCACTTATTTTGCAAATGTTTAGCGAAAGATATTTTTATCCACCTATAATAATTGTTTCTCTTTGGATAATCTATCAAAAAAATAACAAGGAATAAACTGGGAAAATCAAAGAAAAAAGTTAGCTTTACCGCCTAAATATGTATCACTTTTATTCAATTTACTATGCCGTTTCCGTCAGATTTAGAGATAGCGCAAGCCGCTACCATTCAACCCATTAAAAACATTGCCGCCAAGCTAGGGGTTGCAGAAGATGAATTGGAATTTTATGGAAAATACAAAGCAAAACTGCCCTTGCATTTGTTATCCGAAGAGAACATCAAAAAAGCCAAACTCATCTTAGTTACTGCCGTAAATCCTACACCCGCAGGCGAGGGTAAAACCACCGTTTCCGTAGGTTTAAACGATGGTTTAAATAAAATTGGAAAGAAATCTATTGCCGTATTACGTGAACCCTCGCTAGGTCCTGTTTTCGGCATCAAAGGAGGAGCCGCAGGAGGAGGCTATTCTCAAGTAATTCCTATGGAGGATATCAACTTACATTTTACGGGAGATTTCGCAGCAATTGAAAAGGCTAACAACCTTCTCTCTGCCTTGATTGACAATAACTTACAAAACAAACAAAATAATCTTGGCATTGATGCAAGAACCATTACGTGGAAAAGAGTGATGGACATGAATGACAGAGCTTTGCGCCATATCGTGATTGGCTTGGGAGGCACTGCCAACGGAATCCCGCGTGAAGATGGTTTTAACATTACGCCCGCTTCTGAAGTCATGGCAATTTTATGTATGAGTAAGGATTTTGCCGACTTGAAAAAACGCTTAGGAAACATTTTTATCGGCTTCACTTTTGATAAAAAACCCATTTTCGCCAGAGATTTAAAAGCCGCAGGTGCAATGGCGCTTTTGTTAAAAGATGCGGTAAAACCTAATTTAGTGCAAAGCCTTGAAGGAAATCCCGCAATTTTACATGGAGGTCCTTTTGCTAACATTGCACAAGGTACAAACACTATTATTGCTACTAAAATGGGCTTATCTTTAGCGGATTATGTAGTAACAGAAGCTGGTTTCGGAGCAGATTTAGGGGCAGAAAAATTCATGAATATCAAATGTGGCTATGGGAATTTAGCTCCTGATGCCATTGTTTTAGTGGCAACCATTCGCGCTTTGCGTCATCATGGAGGAGCAAAAAAAGCCGAATACAACGAAGCAAACCTAGCCTTTGTGAGCAAAGGTTTTGAGAACTTAGCCAAACACATTGAAAATGCACAGAAATTCGGCATCGTTCCCACCGTTGCAATTAACAATTTCCCGAATGACAGTGCCGAAGAAATTGCTTTTGTGCAAGCCGAATGTGCAAAATTAGGGGTAAAAGCCATTGTTTCTAAAGGTTTTGCCGAAGGAGGAGAAGGTACAAAAGAACTTGCGGCTGCCGTTTGTGAGCGCATCGAAAGTGGCGAAAATCATTTTCAACCTTTATATGACTGGTCGCTTTCTATTGAGGACAAAATATACAAAATTGCTACGGAAATTTATGGTGCGGAAAGTGTAGAATATTCTTCCAAAGCGCGTACACAATTAAAAAGCATTACTAACTTGGGCTACCAAACGCTTCCCGTTTGTATGGCAAAAACGCAAAAGTCTTTATCTGATGTAGAAACTGTTGTCGGCAGACCACGCAACTTTACCATTCATGTTCGAGAGTTTGAATTTGCCGCAGGTGCTGGCTTTATCATTCCTATTTTGGGCGATATGATGCGTATGCCTGGACTTCCTGCGATTCCTGCCTCCGAAAATATGGACATCAGCGATGACGGCGTGATTGTAGGATTGAGTTAAAAAACTGAAAAACAATATTTTACCAAATGCCCAATTCAGAAGAAGGGTGAAGCCCTCAACGAAGTTAATCTACACAACTATAGCCTCAAAATGTTAGTTGTGTAGATTCTTCTGAATTGAAAAATAAGGGTTTGATAATCAATCAACTAAAATTTAAACATAATCTAAAACCTGCCGTATCATTGAAAAATTTGTTTTGCTGAAAAAAATCTTTCCCCTTTGAGTTACCTTTATGTTTTTCCCTCCATATAACTCCTATAAATTCTCATTTTAAATTTTTAATAATATTATGAAATTTTCGCAATCATTTTTCAAGCTAACCGCGAGTCTGGGTTTATTGTCTGTCCTTTTATTCAATCAAAGTTGTACGCGACCAACCGATCCAGATCCAGACCCACAAGGTACACTCACGATAAGTACTTGCAATGGTTCTAGCCTTCCGCTAACATGGGAAGATAGAGGAGTAGAGGTAGATTATGTGATTAAATGTGAAGTTAGAATTACGGGTTCAAACCAATTAGTCATCAAACCAGGGGTTAAAGTTCAATTTGACGGACCTGATGCAGGTTTAATTATTACAGACCAAGCTTCTGTCGTTGCAGAAGGAACATCAAGCCAACCTATCATTTTGGAAGGCAAAAACCCAACAAAAGGCTCTTGGTATGCTGTGATTGTAGAGAGTAACAATGTTGCCAATAAGTTAAAATATGTAACAATTCGCCACGCGGGTAGCAAGAAAGAAGATATTTGGACAGACGAAAAAGCTGGGCTAATTTTGGGGCAATACAATCCAGGTAAAGTTACCCTAGAAAATTGCACCTTTGAGTTGAACGATGGATATGGCGTTTATGCTGCAAGCCAAGAATCGCAGTTGGTAAATTTTTCAACGAATGTATTTAGACAAAACACCGAATATCCTATCGAGGTGTTTTTCTCTCAATTAGGAAAGTTAGATGCAGCATCGCAATATGGTTCAGGCAATGGCAAAAATTATGTACAAGTAAATAAAGAAACCAATTATAGTACTGACTTGAGTGCTGCCGTTACGGTGCGTAAATTAGATGTGCCTTATCGTTTGTTTGGTGAATCAAATCTAACTCAAGGAGTTACGATTGAGCCGGGCGTTACCATGGAATTTAATACAGATGCCTCTCTCAAAATTGACGAAGCTTCTGGCTATTTAAGCGCAACAGGTACAAGTGCTAACAAAATTACTTTTAAAGGCGCAAATGCTGGAGTTGGAGCTTGGAAAGGCATTTATGTTGATAATCCTAACACAAATAATCATTTGGAACATTGCATCCTTGATGGTGGTGGGTCAGAAGAAGATATTTGGTTAAGTGTGAAAAGCAACCTTTATATGGGACAATATAGCCGAGGTAAAATGGATTTTGTTAATTCTGCTTCTAATAATTCAGGCGGCTATGGTATTGCAAAATACAACGATACACAAGGCGAAATTTTGAATAATACCTATTCAGGCAATACGCTTGGGAATGTTTATACAAAACCTTAATCATCACGTTTTCGCAGAAACAAAGGAAGTTTTAAGCCATTGGGGTTTAAAACTTCCTTTGTTATTGGTCAAAGTCATGTCATTTTTGCAAAATAACGTTTCTTAATATCCTCTTTTCTATCACCTTACAACCCATTTCCCTTGATACATTTTCCTTCCTTTCACCTCCACAAAATACAAACCATCGGTTAGTTCTCCTTTTCCAAGCAAAACGCTTTCTTGGTTCGTCACAAGTTTTCTTACGAGGTTTCCGATTACATCATAAATGAGAATTTCATAGCTTTCTTTTGCTTTATTTTCAAAGGAAAGTAGGCTATTTTCATCTGTGGGATTGGGGTAAATGCTTACGTTTTGCAAGTAAGTGGCGCTTATTGCTACATCTTCCCAAAAAATGGTATTTAAGGTTTCATTTGTTTTTACGGGTTCGTTTGCATCAAAATAAATAGAAACAGCATTTCTAATTTCTGTACCTAAGGCAAGGTTTTCTTTCGTTTTGATTTGATACATAACAAAACCATGACTATTGGGTTCATCTGTAGTAGAATCAGGGAGATTAATGTTTAAAAATTTAAAGACAAGGATATTTCCATTTTCAATTGTGATAGAACAAGCATGACTACTTCCAATAAATTCAAAACTATTGACTTTTACATCATTATCTAAGGTATCTCTTAATACTACATACATTGCGGGTGCAGTACCTGTATTTTGGAAATTAATGGTATAAGTTAGTAAAGAATCATCAGGGGAAATATTTCCCGCAGCTCCAACTCCTTGTGGTACAACTAGCTTATTATTAGGGTCGTAAGATGTACCAATCATAATCGTTCTTGTATTATTTGCCTCATTGTTAGACAAGTTTATATCATTTGTGTAAGGGCTTATATTTGCATTACTTGGATAAGCAGAAGGTATAATACCACTTGTATTTATGGCTTCATCTATATAAATATTGCCAGTAGAATAAGGAGCTACATTGTTAATATTCCAAGTGCATATTTTTGTAATTGGGTCATAACTGTTGTAAGCAGGAGCCGTATAATGAATACTATCTACTACATTTGGATAATTATAAGTAATCATTACATTCTGCGTAGTGTTTCCTAAATTTTTGTAAAGAATAGTTGTTCCATTTACATTTGTAATGGCAGGGTTGGGATTAATTAGATAAGGACTAGAAGGTAAATAAATGGCAATGTCTTTATGGGCTAAAGTATAAATAGGGAAGTTTTGATTTGCTAGTACTTGTCCGCTAATTTGAGAAAAATTCATAGGATAAGTATAACCTGTAGGGCAGTTAATTATATGATTAGGGTTTCCTGTGTAAATACTAAGGGTATCATTTCCTAAATATTGCGTAGCGATTACATAATAACCATTTGCATCAGAAAGAACTCCTGCTCCAGAAGCAAGCATTACTAATTTATTGGGCATTCCCATTTCTCCCGCATCCTTCACACAGTTTTGATTCGTATCATCAAAGACATAACCTGAAATATAGTTATAACATGAACTGAATTGCGTTTGTAAAGCCACAAGGTGTAAATAACAACCCGAAACGTCAGTTATATCCACAGAATACACTGTATTTGCCGAAGTATTTGCTAAAATAGGCATCACACTTCCATTGCTCCAACTGTATTGATAAGGCATTATCCCTCCTGTGATTACAGGTTGAATCAACCCACCTGTTCCATTACAGTTTGCAGGCGAAACCGTTAAGTTCCCCTGCATATTACTATTATTTACATAAAAAGTATCTTGAAGACTATGCCCTACATTATCCATTACGTTCACATAATACATGCCTGCCCCTACATTTTGGATATCTTCGGTTGTATCACTTGTACTCCAGCTATAATGAATCGGCGCAATCAAACCAATCGGAGTAATATCAATGCCGCCCATATTTGCGCCACAAGTTGTATTCGTAACATTTCCTTCTATTGTATAAGAAAGTACACGAAGTTTATATAGTTTAACAGTCGTACGCCTAAAAGTGCTATTATTATCGGTTGCTTTTAGCCTTACATAATGAATCCCACTATCGGCAAGCGAAGGAGTCCAATTAAGCGTAGTAAGCATGGGATTTGTACCGATGGTAGAAGTGGTGGCAGGCATAAAATCGCAACCCATTTCCATCGTTTGGTTCGTATTAGTATGGGTGGTTTGTACTTCAAAAGAAAAATTAGCATTAGGCTTTATTTCAAAAATATTGTTTCCTAGCCATTGCCCATTTTGAATATTTGTGGGGCTATTGATGTCGGGGTAAGGGTAGCTTGCACCACAACTTGTAACATAAAAAGAATTAGAAACCTGTGTTTTATTGATTGCAATTCCATTTCTCCATTCTGTAACGCCTATATTTACCATATACATTGTATTGGAAGTATTAATTGCACTAATTATCATTTCTCCCGTAGCAGGATTAAGAACAAAGCTTCCATTTGTACCTAAAGGGGTGGTAGGGTTAGTACCTACAAAACCATGTATAGAGGAGCCATTTTGGTCAAAAATAGAATCTAAACTATAACTTAATGAATCGCCATCAACGTCATAACCTGCAAGGTAAGCGTAATTAGGCATTCCCGTACATATATACATCGGAATTTCATTTACGATATTTGCACTATGATTTGTAGGATAATTCATGTCTATGCTTAGGGTATTAGTATAAAATATATTCATAGGGGAGCCTACGTTTGCTAACAAATTCGGTATGCAGCACTTACTTAGTTCAAAATTTATTTTTTGACAGGTTAATCCACAAATATTTACATCAAAATAATAAGTAGCAGCCATATATCTATTCCATCCAGTAGTATTTGAGCCACAATTACTTCCCATGGTAACATTAAACAAAGGAACTTCATAATAATACAAAGGCGTAAGGGTAGCGGGTAAGGTCAGCGTAGCACAATTCGCAGGTTCAGTAGTATAAGAAAGGATAGGATAAGTCGGATTCGTTGGGTTTGCACTCGCTAAATCAGGAGGAGGAGGAGTTAAGGGAATGGAAGGATTATAAATGCTTACATTAGGCGCAGGTAAATTTGCATTATTTACATTATCACAAGCAAAGATGATCTCTACATATACCCTTTGGGTACAAGTATTTATAGGTTCATACCATAAGCGTCCTCCATAATAAAGAACATTTTGCGAAAAGCTAAGGTTACTTAGTAAAGTAAAAACTAGTATTAGAAAACTAGGTAAGTAAATTTTCTGTTTCATATATAAAATATTAAGAGAGGAAAGTACAAATGTATTTTAAAAGGATAACAATCAAGGAGAAAAAAGTGTCTTTTTTCTTGAATGGTTATTTTTTGGGTATGAATAGCAAGTAAATCGTTTGTATTTAAGTGATTAATGCTATTTATCCCCCCGAAAAAGGAGGAAACAAAGCTACTTTATCTTTGTGTTGCAAGGCTATTTCTTTGTGAATAAAATGATTATTTACTACTACTTGATAAGTCGCATTTTTTAAAGCAGGGTAACTTTCATTTAGCTTTTCTATCAATAAATGAGTCGTAGTGATGCCTTCAAAAGTAATTGCTTCTTTTCCGATTATCTCTGTAAGATAACCAAAAGCAGCTACGGAAATGGATAGTGTTTGTTGTTCGACTCTTTGTACTTCTTCCAAAGTATTAAGATTTGCGAACAAGAGAGGATTTTCTTCTTCAAAGCTATCCATTGGGATAATATGGGCTTTATTTTCCATGACAAAATGTATAAGTTTTAATTGATTGGCTTCGATATTTGTTTTGATAATAGCTAATAAAGTGTTAGGATAACAAGCAAATAAAGGTTGATATTTGTCTTTATTTTGGGCAATAGAGATTTGATTTTCAAGGGATTTTGCTATAAAATAAGTAATAGCCTCTTGATTTACAAAGGGCATATCTGTACTGATAATGAAATTCATCGTAGTTTCGGTGTAAAATAAACCCGTATAAACTCCTCCTAATGCCCCTTTTTCAAGAAAAATATCCCTAAAAACAGGATAATGATACTTTTCATAAGCTGCGTCATTTGCGATAATGATAATTTTCTCAAAAACGGTTTTAAGTACCGTTAAAATATACTCAATGAGAGGCTTATCATGTAGCAAAACAAAACCCTTTTCCTGTCCCATACGAGAGCTTTTGCCTCCTGCTAAGATGATTGCAGTAATGTGTGTATATTTCATCTAAAAAATAATTAATAATAGTTGAGTGATTCCAATTTGGTAGGGGCTGGGCAATGCCCAGCCCCTACCAAATTGAAATACATACCCCCCTAATACCCAAAAAACGCCACCTTCTCCCCTACTCCATACACATTTTTCTCTGCCGCTATCACCACAAAACCATTCGCTTCCACATAACTATTCATCTTATACGATTCTTGATGTGACAAGATTTCTACCGTCCCATTGGGAGAGAGTTTTGCTTTTAGCAAAAGCGTAAGCGCGTTATTTTTTTCAAAATCATGGGTTAAGGTAGGATAATAAGTAGGTTCGAAAGGTGAAAAATGCCCCATCGTTTGTAATAAAAAAGGCTTCACATAGCGATAAAAACAAGTATGCACCGAGGCAGGATTTCCAGGTAAGGCAAAAATGATTTTATTTTCCAATTTACCCACATAAATAGGTTTCCCCGGCTTTTGCGCCACTTTATAAAAAAGTTGTGTTACCCCAATCTGCTCTAATGCTGTCTTCACATAATCATAATCGCCTACGGAAATTCCGCCCGTAATTAATAAAATATCTGTTTGCGTTAATAAATGCTGTATTTCCGTTACCGTTGCCGCCAATTCATCACTTACCAAGTGTTTTTGGCTAATTTCTATGCCCATTTCTGCAAGTGCCGCCTTTAAGGTAGCCGAATTGCTTTCATAGACTTGCCCATGTTGTAAAGGATTGCCTGCTGCTATCAATTCTTTTCCTGTAATGAGCAGGCTCACGCGAGGTTTTGCGTATAATTTCACTTTTTCAATGCCTAAACTTGCCAATAAACCGATTCTGCCTGCGGTTAGCAAGGTGTTTTTAGGCACAACTAAGTTATTTTTTGCCGTTTGTGAGGCTTTGGGGCGCACATTTGCCGCTTTCACTAACTTTTCATCTTCTATATATAATTGATTATCAATCACTTTAACTTTTTCCTGCATTACTACCGTATCTGCGCCTTCGGGAACAGGTGCGCCTGTAAAAATCCGCATGGCTTCCCCTGCTTTTAAGGTAAAAGTTGCCGTTTCACCTGCCACAATCATTCCCACGATTGGCAAAGGCGCTCCTTTTTTCCATGAATCAAAATGAATTGCGTAGCCGTCCATTGCAGATTGGGCAAAAGTAGGCATATCTATGGGTGAAAATATCTCTTCTGCTAAAACATATTGACTTGCCTCTACCACATTTAAGGTTACAAAAGGCAAGTTAAGTTCTTGATTTTGAAGCATTTTAATTGCTTCTGTTACTGAAATCATTTTATTAATATTCTGTAAGAATTAATTTATGTTGATATTATTGCTTAAAACATTGATAACAAATAAGTTAAAATAATTTTCCATTCTCCCTTATTAATTCTCCATTACTCACCCTCCTATTTTTATCATGCTTCTATTTTCAAGCGAATTTGCATCAGTTTCTTGATAAGATGCGCCAAATTGACCGCCCATGATGCTATGTTTTAGCCCCACACTTTGATAAATGAGAGGAACAATGTCCTCTCCTTTTCTCAATGCGCCTAATATGTCTATTTCTTCTTTGCCAAATAAACAATTTTTCATTTTGCCATCTGCGGTTATTCTTAGGCGATTACAGTCGCTGCAAAAAGGTTGGCTCATGGTAGTAATGAAGGCAAAAGTTCCTTGATAATCAGGCACTTTGTAGGCTTTAGTGGTAGCGTGTTTGGCATCTGTTAGCTTTTCAATGGGATAAACAGCTTGGATTAAGGCAAGCATTTCTTGGGTGGTAAAAACGTTGTTTTTTTCCCAAGCATTACCATCGAAAGGCATAAATTCAATAAAACGAACATGAAGGGGTAAGTTTTGGGTTAAGGCAATGAAATCTATGATTTCGTCATCGTTAATACCGCGCATTACCACCACATTTATTTTTACATGAAAGTTATTTTTTATCAAAAGCAATATATTATCCCAAACTTGTTGGAAACTATTTCTTTGGGTAATACGTTGAAATTTAGGAGCTTGTAAAGAATCTATGGACACATTGAGCGAGTGAATATGGGCATTTTGGAGAGTTTCAAGGTATTTATCTAATAATACACCATTCGTAGTAAGGGTTAAAGTTACAGGTAATTGACTTATTTTTTCGATAATTTCCTTCGCGTCTTTTCTGACCAAAGGCTCGCCGCCTGTTAGCCTTATTTTTTTTATCCCTAAATCCACAAACACCTTTGCAATTTGCTCAATTTCATCTACTTGCATTAATTTTTTATGCGGCAAAACGCTCATTTCTTCATTGGGCATACAATAGGTGCAACGAAAATTACAAGTATCGGTGAGGGAAATGCGTAAGTAGTCATGTATGCGATGAAATCGGTCTGTTAACATATATAATTGATAAAAAACAATGAGCAATAAACCCTTGTAACACACAAATCGTTTATTGCTCATCATTAAAATGCTTTATTTATTCAAATTAATCAAACAAACGCACTTTTCTGTAGCAGTTGCTTATTTAAATTGATTAAATAAACGCACTTTTGTAGCGGCTGCTTTAGCTGCCGCTACAACAAAATAAGTAGCTTTTATTTTCCCTTTTCCTTATTCTCTTTTCCCTTACTAATATCCCACTGCGGCATCATCACCTCTAGGATCTGCGCCACCTTGCAAAGTTCCATTACTTCTTACCAAAATCGCATCAACCCTTCCAATTGGGGCGCGCGTTTCTACTTTATGCCCCATTTTTTTCAATGCCTTAACTTGTGAAGAATCAAAGGCATCTTTTTCACAAGAAATTTTATCGGGTAGCCATTGACTATGAAAGCGCGGAACAGAAACCGCTTTTTGCATATCCATTTCGTGAATGAGAACATTGAGAATAGTTTGGAACACAGAAGTAATAATCGTAGAACCGCCAGGAGTGCCTACCACCATTTTTACTTTTCCATCTTTGGTAACGATAGTCGGAGTCATCGCGCTTAACATTCGCTTGTTTCCTTCGACCTTGTTTGCCTCTGCCCCCAATAAGCCATATAAATTGGGTACACCCGGTTTTGCAGAAAAATCGTCCATTTCGTTATTTAACAAAAAGCCTGCTTCGCCCACCACCACACTGCTGCCATATCCGCCGTTAATGGTAGTAGTTACAGAAACTGCATTGCCATTTTCGTCCATCACAGAAAGATGCGTAGTTTCCTCTTTTTCTTTTTTAGGAGGCGCACCCGCCTTGATGTCTTTGGAAAGCGAGGCTTTGTTGGGATTGTAATTTTTCATGCGCCCTTTGATATAAGTGGGGTCAAGCATCCCTTTTAAGGGAACAGGATAAAAATCTGTATCTCCCAAGTGCGTAGCCCTATCTGCATAAGCTCTGCGTTCTGCTTCTACCATGAGATGCGTTAATTGAGGAGTATGCCAGCCTTTTTGATAGAGTTTGTAAGGCTCAATCATCTTCAATAATTGCATCAATATCACGCCACCACTTGAAGGAGGACCCATCGAAATCAATTCATACCCTCTAAAAGTTCCTTTGATGGGTTCGCGCCATTTTGCCTCGTAGTTTTTCAAATCCTCAGCAGAAATAAGTCCCTTTCCGCGTTTCATTTCTTCTACAATAAGCCTTGCGGTTTCTCCTTCATAGAAGCCAGCTTTTCCATTTTTCTGAATCAAACGCAATACTTTACCCAAATCAGGTTGTTGAAAAACCTCACCTTCCTTCCATTCTTTTTTGGCAGTAAAAGCATTGGGCATCGTACTATATTTTGCAATATCTCCTATAATTCCATTGAAACTTGCGGCATCTTTTCGGGTTAATTTAAAGCCTTTTTCGGCAAGGTCAATCGCAGGTTGAATCAGTTCAGTCATCGGTAGTTTGCCAAATTTTGCGTGCGCCTCAAATAAACCTGCCACTGTACCGGGTACGCCTGCCGCCAAGTGTCCATTCACACTTAATCCTTCAATGACATTTTTATTGGCATCTAAATACATATCCTTGAAGGCTTTACTTGGCGCTTTTTCACGATAATCTAAGGAATGAGCCTTACCATCACTTGCCCGATACACCATAAATCCGCCGCCACCGATATTGCCAGCCGCAGGAAACACAACCGCCAAAGCAAATTGCGTAGCAATCGCAGCATCAACGGCATTTCCTCCTTTTTTCAAGATGGCAACACCCACTTCACTCGCCTCGCTATGTGCAGAAACAACCATTGCCTTACAGTTTTGCCCACAATTTGGGCTTTTTTGCGAATAAGGAAGTTCTTCTTCTGTTTGGAATAGGTGAAACTTTTCTTGTAAAATCGGCTTAATTCCTCGAAATCCAAGGAACAAAAAGCCACCAAAAGCTGAGAGGGTAATGCCGAAAAGCAATACCGCTTGCACAAAGGTGCGTGCTTGTGTAGCGTGAATATTTTTCACATTCGAAGGAAATGGCATCATATAAAAATATGGTAATTTTTGCTTTTTCAAGGCACAGGAGAAGTTTATTTTTGCAAAGATAAAAATGAAATGGGAATTATGGGAAATATTCGGCACTTTTTTTCGGTTAAAAACAATAATTTGCGCAAATACAAAACAATTCCTACTTTCGTGGCGAAGATTTTGCGAGTGTTTTTTAGCGTTCCGAACGCTTAGAGAGTTCAGAACGTTAAAACAGCACTTTTTCACTATTCATTTTTAACTATTCACTAAATATGCGTTCACTTCTATTTTTTTTGTTAAGCGTGTTAATCGTTTTACCTACCTTTTCGCAAAGAATCAAGGGCGAAAGAGCAGACCGTAAAACCAAAAAACGTAAACCTTACCAAACCCTTGAGCCTTGTATGAATAATAAGAAATTGTGGGGCTATTGCAATGAAGATGGCGAGGCATATATTGATTATTTATATGAAAAAGTGCGCCATTTTGAGGGGAAGCAGGCTTGGGTAAAGCAACAAGGTAAATGGGGCATGATTAATGACGAAGGCGAAACCTTGATTTTCTTTGAATATCAAGAGTATGCCAATTTTTACGATGAATTGTATTTAGTAAGAAAAGGAGGGAAATGGGGCATTGTAGATACTGCCAATAAACTCGTTTTGCCTTGCGAATATGACCGTATTTGTGCAGTGGACAATGGTTTGTCAGGCGTAAATATGGGAAATAAATGGGGCGTAGTTGACTCAAATGGCGCAGTCATTACCCAGTGTATCTATGATGATGCAGGGCGAGCAGCAACAAGCAAAGATTTTGCAGATACCCGCTTTTTTGAAGAGGGAATGATTCCTGTTCAAATTGAAGGCTTGTGGGGCTTTTTGAATAGCAAAGGCGAGGAAGTTACGCCTATTCGCTATCATAAGGTAGGCGTTTTTATCAAAGGTTTGGCAGAAGTGCAAATCAATGGTAAATCGGGTATGATTGATAAAACAGGTGCAGAAGTGCTTGCTTGTAAATATGATGAAATCCGCCCTTTTAAAAACAATACGGTTACTCCTGTGCGCCAAACAGGAAAATGGGCATTGATTGACAAAACAGGCAGGGCGATTACGCCTTTTAAATACGATGCGGTTTTGGGTGATTTTGTAAAAGGTAGCCTAAAAGTGCGTTTAGATGAAAAGTGGGGAAAGGTTGATACGCAAGGCGTAGAAGTATTTGAATAAATTCATTAAGGGTAAATTTGGGATATACGGTTCTGAACTCTTCGAAAGTTCAGAACCGTATATCCCAAATTGATGATAACATAAGTGTTCTGTAAGAATTAGTTTATGATAACATCCTCAATCAAAGTATTGATAATAAATAAGTTAATCTCATTTTTCATTCTCAATTATTAATTATCAACTACTTACATCATGATTTTTTTACAAGGATTACTCGCAGGGTTCGCCATGATTTTGTTCATTGGTCCTGTATTTTTCACTTTATTACAAGCTGCATTTCAATATGGTTTCCGTTCAGGTTGGGCGGTAGCTTGGGGCATTATCGTCAGCGATCTAATTTGTGTTATATTGAGTAAATTAGGCGTAAGCTCTTACCTCACCGATGTCAAAACGCAGTTTTATATCGGTTTAGCGGGTAGTCTTATTTTAGTGATTATGGGTGCAAACTATGCCTTGCGACCCAAACTTGCCACAGCTACCAAACTAGAACTCAATGCCACAGATTATTTTGGCTTTTTTATGAAGGGTTTTATTGTCAATTTTGTCAATCCTTTTGTCTTTGTCGTTTGGATTTCCCTTTCGACCCTTGCCATTGAACGTGCAGGAACAGAGGGATATAATGTATTCATGGCAGGGACCTTGCTTGGCATCTTTTTAACCGATACTTTAAAAGCCTTATTTGCCGAAAAAATAAAACCGATTCTAAAACCCCAAGCCCTCCTCAAAACCTATCAAGGAATTGGCGTTTTGCTCGTTGTTTTTGGGTTAGTATTATTCGCAAGGGTAAGTTGGGCAATGTTTTGATTATTTATTGATTATAAATTTAGGGAAGTTTTTAGAGTTCGGAACTCTTAAAGAGTTCCGAACTCTAAAAACCCGCAACAACTTCCTCATTATGTTCATCAACTCTCCACTCCTCACAGACCTCTACCAACTTACGATGGCGTATGGCTATTGGAAAGCAAACCGCCACGAAGAAGAAGCTGTTTTTCATCTCTTTTTTCGCAAGCATCCCTTCAAAGGCAATTTTACGATTGCCGCAGGGCTGCAAACGGTCATTGAATTTATCGAACATTTTCAATTTCAAGCAGATGAAATTCAATACCTTGCCACTTTAACAGGAAATGATGGCGCGGCTCTTTTTGAACCTGCTTTTTTAACTTACTTAGAAAACCTTCGTTTTGATGGGAACATTCACGCTGTTCCCGAAGGTACAATTGTTCACCCGCACGAGCCTTTGCTTCGAATTCAGGCGAACATCGTGTTAGGGCAGTTATTAGAAACGCCTTTGTTGAATATCCTCAATTTTCAAACCTTGATTGCAACTAAAGCGGCAAGAGTGTGTTTGGCAGCAAAAGGAGATGCTGTTTCTGAGTTTGGTTTGCGCCGAGCGCAAGGCAAAGATGGCGCACTTTCGGCAAGTCGGGCGGCATATATTGGGGGTTGTGGCTCTACTTCTAATGTATTGGCAGGGAAAGTTTTTGGGATTCCCTTAAAAGGCACGCACGCGCACAGTTGGGTCATGTCTTTTGCAGAGGAAATTGATGCGTTTGAAACTTATGCCCAAGCCTTGCCGAATAATTGTGTATTTTTGGTGGACACTTATGACACCGTTCAAGGCGTAAAAAATGCCATTTTGGTAGGAAAACAACTTGCAGCAAAAGGCTATCGTTTGGCAGGGATTCGCTTAGATTCAGGCGATTTAGCGGCATTGAGCATTGCAGCAAGGGAATTATTAGATGCGGCAGGGTTTCCAGATGCGCTTATTGTGGCAAGCAATGATTTAGATGAGTATGAGATTGAAAAATTGAAACAACAAGGCGCGAAAATTCAAGTGTGGGGCGTGGGGACAAAACTTGTTACCGCTTATGAC
>JBJXHA010000379.1:0-3512 GCA_046160275.1 Bacteroidia bacterium
TAAGTGTAATGCACAGAGGAGTTATCTCTCAATACATTTATGTAAATAAATATGGTAATAATTATGATGGACACAGCTATTTACCTACACCTACGATGGCAGCCGCAAGTATGGATGAAATGGAAAGACCTACTGAGGGTGCTGTTGATGTGGCTGAGACTGTGGTTGCACGCCCTAATCCTGTGAAAAAAGCACTAAATAAAGCTATCCCCAAAGCAAAACCTGCTGCCCCTAGAGCTGAAGCAAAACCCAAAGCAGATTTAGACAAAGTAGAAGTCAAAGCTGAAAAGCAGCTAAAAGGTAAGGTAATCGCAGGAAAAGAAGTAGCAAAAATGGGTAGAAAACAGCCAATGATATTGAATGGCGAAGTCTTAGCAAACAAAAACCTAGATCAAAAGGACAGAGATAGAATGCAAGACGATGATTTTATGCGAGAGGAAGGTTTGGAGCAGCCTTTTGAGCCACAAGTAACCGAAACTTATTATCGTGCTAGGCAATTTCCTACCGTAGAATATCCGAGTGTACCCGTTGAAAATGAGCTTCGTAGCGATTTTAGAAGCACGATTTATTGGAATGGAAATGTTACGACTGATAAAAGTGGCAAAGCAGAGGTTTCTTTCTTTACTTCTGATGAAATCACCTCTTTTAATGCAACCATAGAAGGAATTGCAAGTGATGGCATGGTAGGACGTGTAGAAAAGAAATTCTTCTCTCAATTGCCTGTGTCTATGTCGGCAAAACTACCTGTGGAGGTGATTACTGAAGATCAATTGACCTTACCTTTTACCTTTGTTAATAATACCAATTATCCAATGAAAGGAAGTTTTGCCTTAGAAGTACCCAAAGGTTTTGAATTAATGGCAAAACAAAACATGGAAAACTTAACCGTAAATCTTCCTGCAAATAGTGCCATTACAGAATATTATCCCTTTAAAGTAACGCTTGCGGCGGCTAAAAAAGACTCAGCCATGCCTAATAAAGTGATACGTGCTGCAGTGAATTTTGGTAATTATAGCGACAAAATTGAACAAGAAATTAAGATTATTCCGAAAGGTTTCCCTGTTGCAATCGCAGGTTCTGGTACCGATGCCACTCAAACTTTTAACATAGACATTGTAAATCCTGTGGATTTTTCTATCCAAGCCAATTTATCTTGTTACCCTTCAAGCCTTAGCGAGATGATGTCGGGTTTGGAAGGTATGTTACAAGAGCCAGGGGGTTGCTTTGAGCAAGTATCTTCTTCTAATTATCCCAATATTTTAGTCTTAGACTATTTACAAGCAACCAAGCAAATCAAACCTGAAATTAGCAAACGCGCCAAAACCTTAATTGAAAAGGGCTATAAAATGTTAACAGCTTATGAATCTAAAAGCGGTGGGTTTGAATGGTTTGGTGGCGATCCTGGACATGAAGGCTTAACGGCTTACGGGCTAATGGAATTTATGGACATGAAAAAAGCAGGCTTATCTGTTGATGAAAAAATGTTGAGCCGAACTGCACAATGGTTAATGGACAGACGCGATGAAAAAGGAGGTTTTAAAAGAAATCCACGCGCTTTGCATGAATTTGGCTTGACCGATGAACAAACGATGAGCGCGTATATTGTATGGGCATTGAGCGAATTTCAGCAAGCAAATCTTGGCAAAGAACTGGAAAGTTGCAAAAATGAAGCTATCAAAACCAAAAACCCTTATCAATTGGGCTTGGTAGCAAATGCGCTTGCTAATTATGGCAAAAAAGCAGAGGCAAAAACGTTAGTAGAAATGTTGGCAACGATTCAAAATGAAAAAGGCGTTTGGACGCATAGTCAAAATCATCGCTCGGCACCAGGCTCAGAAGGAGAAGGATTAAGCATTGAAACCGCTTCGCTTGCATTAATGGCGATGATGAAAATAGAAGGTTCGGACATAGGCAAAATTAGAACGATTTCGGAATTTATTAGAGGGAAACGCAATAGTTATGGTTCATTTGGTAATACGAATAGTACGGTTTTAGCCCTAAAAGCCTTAGTGCAATATGCTATTTTTTCTAAGAAAACAGATGAAAGCGGTGACTTTAGCATTTTAGTTGATGGCAAAAAAGTAGCCACACGCGCGTATGGCAAAGGTGAGCAATCAACCATTGTGGTAGAAGGTTTAGAAAAATATTTGAGCGCGGGCAAACATAGTGTAGAAATAAAATATGGCAATGGGGTAAAAAATCCCCTTCCTTACACTTTGTCGGTGCGTTATTATACATCTCTTCCTAATGCAAATGCCGAATGTAAGGTAGATATGAAAACGGTTTTGGCGGCAAAAGAAGTGAAAGTAGGGCAAACTTTGCGCTTGACTACGACTTTATCTAATAAAAAAGCCGAAGGGCAAGGCATGGCAATGGCAATTGTAGGGATTCCCGCAGGTTTGACCGTTCAGCCTTGGCAATTAAAAGAATTGAAAGAAAAAAATGTCTTTGATTTCTATGAAACAAAAGGCAACAATGTCATTCTTTATTATCGCCAACTCAAACCTTCGGAAACACGCACCATCAACCTTGATTTGAAGGCGGAAATTCCGGGCACTTATCAAGCAAATGCTTCTTCTGCTTATTTATATTATGTGAATGAGCATAAACATTGGGTTGGCTTAGACAAAGTAACCATTTCAAAATAAACTTTTTTCAACTTTTTTATATAGTTCGACACCCAATTTGAAGGTAAATGCTATCTTTGTGATAGTGTTTACCTTTTGGGTTTTTAAAGCGGAAAAGAACATTCAACAGGTTAAAATGATTTCCCATTCTCAATTATCCATTCTTTATTTATGCACTATCTCCCCATCACAAAAACGGCACGAATCGAAACAGCAGGCGAAGTTCACGCAAATATTCAAGACATTTGGATTGTAATACATGGCTACGGGCAATTAGTCAACTATTTTATCAAACATTTTGACTGCCTTGCCGATGAAAATACCTTAGTCATTGCCCCCGAAGGACTTTCTCGTTTTTATACAGATGGCTTTTTTGGTAGAGTAGGAGCTTCTTGGATGACAAAAGAAGACAGATTAATCGAAATAGAAGACCAGCAAAACTATCTAAATCAAGTAGTTAGTCATTTTTTAAGTCTTTGCCCAAAGGCTAATTTACATTTATTAGGCTTTTCGCAAGGCATCGCAACAGCTTGGCGATGGGCGGGAGCTACCCCTTATCCCCTAGCCTCTTTTACCGTTTGGACAGGGCAAATTCCACCTAATGAGTTTTCTGATACTTTAATAACAAAATTGGAAAAACTACCCCTTTTCCACGTTGCCGCCACTGCAGACGAATTTATTCAAATGCCCCAATTTGAAGCGCAATTTTCCATTTTACAAGCACAATTCCCCCAAAGCCAAATGCTAATTTTTGAAGGAAAACACACTTTAGATAGAGCTACTTTATTGAAAATAAAGGAATTAGCGAGTGAGGACATATTGAAATAATTAAGCGTTCCATGGTGTAAATTTTGTTATTTTTTAGGGCGGGGTTTAAACCCCGCC
>JBJXHA010000380.1:0-2876 GCA_046160275.1 Bacteroidia bacterium
AAAATACATGTAGATAGGTATTTTGGTAAAGTACAAAGGACGAGGCACGAAGTGCTATTTAAAAATCTACCACATTGCGATAAAAAAATTGTTTCACAAACTTACATAAATAAAACCTTTTTTCTCATGAAAGAGCTATTACAATTACAAAAAGAAGGTGCACTTCCTAACGATGAATTGAGCTTGCTAGAAAAGCAATTGATACAAAGTGCTTTGATTCAAGAGCAACATAAAGCTCGTTGGTCAGGAATCTTAAATGAACAGGGCCTTAAAAAAGAAGGGCAAATAGACGAAAGTTCACAATCTACTACTAAGATTGTCCGTATGCCTTGGTATTCAAAGTTGAGTGCATTGAAAATTGCAGCTAGTATTCTATTTGTTGCCTTAGGACTTTGGTGGATTACAAAAAATTCAGGTAATGAATTGAATGAACATACGCTTGCTTATATTCAACAAGAACAATTTTCACCTGATGGCTCAATCACAAGAGGAAAAATAGATGGAAGCAATCAAGCTACGCGTTTTTCAAAAGCACAAAGCTTTTTCGAGAAACAACAATATCAAAATGTCATTCAAGAGTTGGCTGGATTCGATAACTTAGATGCTAATGAAACAATGCTACTGGGCTACGCTTATGCTCAAAATCAAGCGCCTGATTATCGTATGGCAATTGGTTGTTTTGAAAAAGTTCAAGAAACGAAGTATCGCGAAAAATTAGTTATCATGTCGGCTTTTTGTCATATTCAATTAGAACAATATGGTATTGCGAGAAATCTTTTACAAGAAATTATTAATAATCCCAATAGTACGAATAAACATATCGAACAATCAAAATCATTATTGGATTTGATTACAAAAAATCAGAAATAAAAACTTCGCCCAAAAAATACCTTAATCTCCAAATGTCATACACATATAATTGAAGCTAGCATAGAGGTAAAAATCTATTGCTAGCTTTTTATTTGTACATAGCTGACTAAGTTATTACTTTTATTTTTTCTGAAATTGCTTTATAGTAAGGTAACTTTGTTAATTTTGCCCATTGAATTGTAAAATTATGATAGAAATAATTAGAAAAAACTTACAACCATTTGGTGCTCAGCTCATTGCAGTTTCTAAAACGAAATCTCCAAGTGCAATTGAGACACTATATGAGCAAGGGCAACGTCATTTTGGAGAAAATTATGTTCAGGAAATACTCGAAAAACAACCTGTATTACCAAGCAATATTTGTTGGCATTTTATAGGGCATTTGCAAAGCAATAAGGTCAAATATATCGCTACATTTGTCCACTTAATTCATACTTTGGATAGCTTAAGTTTATTGAAAGAAATCAACAAACAAGCCGCTAAGAATCAACGAATTATAGATTGTTTATTGCAGATTAAAATTAATGATGAAGAAACAAAATTTGGTTTAGAAGCATCAGAAATTGCTGATTTTTTTGCTTCAGTAGAATATAAAGAAGCTAAAAATGTGCGCATCATTGGGGTGATGGGAATGGCGACATTCACTGAGGATAAAAACCAAGTGCGCAGAGAATTTCAACAACTCAAACAAACTTTTGATTTGCTCAAAAAAGATTATTTTAGCAATAGCGAAACCTTTCAACACATTTCGATGGGTATGTCAGATGACTATTTGATAGCACTTGAAGAAGGAAGTACGATGGTTAGAATTGGCAGCTTACTTTTTGGAAAACGATAATTTTACTTTATTTCAAGCGATTGCATAATAATATCCGCAACGTGGACATAACGTGAAAAATCTTCCAAAGTAGCTGTAAAAGTCATCGTAAAAATTCTATCTCCTTTGATTATACAGAGTTGTTTCCACTTTAATTTCATGCCATCTTGTGAGCTAACACAAACAAATTCACAAGCTGGCACACCTTTCAAAGAAAAATAGCGCGGTTCTGTCATTTCGCCATCGCCTAAAAGCCTAGTGATTTGCATTTTTGCTTCACTAGCATAAGATTTCAAACGTTGTTCAGGCGTTCCGCCTTTCATTTCTTGATAATACACACTGATATTTTCTGAAAAACGATCTGCATCGTTTTCATAGGGTGCTTTTACAAAGAGATTAAAGGTCATGAATTTTTCATCGGGTTCCCAATCTACAGGTAACCTAGCACGCAATAGTTTATCAGCAGTAGTATAGTTTTTCCACTTTATTTTTTCTGGATCAATGTCAGCATTTTTTTGAGCTACGGCATACGTTAGTCCAAAAAAACAAAAAAACAACACTTTTAATAGTTCTTTCATTTACTTTTAGATTGAATTTTAAAAATCAAAGAATAATTTGCAAAAAATACGCCATATTTGCGTTTTTTAAGAAGATAATGGGAAACAGAGAGAGATTACCTACTTCAACAGCTTAAACATTACTAAACCGTTCAACATCTTAAACAACTCAACATATCAATGACATATTTTGCCAAATTCATCAGCTACGTTTTTCATCCGCTTACGATGCTGACTTACATCATAGCGATTTTATTATTGATAAATCCTTATATGTTTGGAAAAAGCGATATTTCGCAAGGCTGGTGGTTGATTTTACAAGTCTTTTTAACCACTTTTGCAATGCCTGCTTTTGCTGTTTTGATGATGAAAAATCTTGGTTTGGTTTCTTCTATCGAAATGGAAGAACGAACCGACCGAATTATTCCTTATATCACAACAGGGCTTTTTTACTTGTGGGTATTTATGAGTGTGCGCAAAAATAATACATTTCCACAAATATACAGCGTTGCGGTCTTAGGTGCAACTATTGGCTTATTTTTAGCATTTTTTTTCAATAATTTTACAAAAGTCAGCGCTCACGCAACAGGCGTAGGTGGGCTTTTAGGTATTATGCTGATTTCAATGCGTTG
>JBJXHA010000381.1:0-19453 GCA_046160275.1 Bacteroidia bacterium
ACATCAATCAAAAGGATTCGGTAGTGATTGGGAATTTGAAAATTCAAGCAGCGCGCAAATTTTCAGAAGGATTGGCAGCCATTATGATAAATGGAAGATGGGGTTACATTGATAAACTCGGAAATTTAGTGATTCCTGCCAAATATATTTTCCCCGCAAATTTTCAGCAAGGACACGCCTATGTCATGGACGAAGAACTGAATACTTATTCTATTGACCGAAAAGGGCAACGACTTTATACACAATATCGCATTGCAGGGAATTATCACGATGGTTATGCGCCTGTAAAAGCAGGTTTTCGCGGAGATAAGTTCGATTTGCAAGAAAACTTAAAAATGGGTTTGATTGATAGCACCGGCTTGATTGTCGTTGAGCCACATTTTGAATGTGTGAGAGAATTTGGCTCTGGCTTGGCTCCTGCACTTGTGGGGAGTGATGCCCAGGAATTATTACCTTTGAATGACGATTATCGCACCTTGAAAAACATGGGCGGAAAATGGGGCTATTTGAATAAAGGGGGAAGGTTTGGCATTAACCCTCAATTTGATGATGCAAAACGCTTTTCGGAAGGGCTTGCGCCTGTAAAATTAAAAGGGCGTTGGGGTTACATTGATTCCACAGGAAAATGGATATTCACTCCCCAATTCAAATGGGCAGGCAGTTTTCACCACGGAATTGCAAAAGTAATGTTAGATGACCCACACAAACGTCCTTATGTTGGTTCTCGCGCACTTGTCAGCAAAAAAGGCGTAATTTGGATTGAACCGTAGGAAACAGTTATCAGTTATCAGTAAACAGATAGGGTATTTCGACTATTGAAAAGCATCGCTTTTAAGTACTTGGTAGGAATTAGTTGATGTTAATATTTTCACTCAAAATATTGATAATAAACAAGTTGATACCATTTTTTATTCTCAATTATTAATTATCCATTACTTATACCCTCATATCAGAAACAAAATGACAATGGCTAATGGCTACCGTTTCCAAAGGTTTTTTCGCATACATTTCTGCCAGAGTTACCGTCTTTAATCCCGCTAAATTTCCTTCTCTATAAGTCTGATAAGTGATGGGAAGTTTCAAACTTTCATACATGGCTTGATAGTCGTCTATTCTCAAACGGCTTTGGGGTTGAATGGAGTTATCTATTCTTTGCCATTGTGTTTCCGAAAATTGCAAAAAATTATAAATATTGATGCTTTTATCGAAATGTGCAAAATGGTCTGACATATCAATAAAATGCGACATAACTCCCTGTTTTTTATTTACAACTCGCTTAAAATCAGCCAAAATAGGCATTAAAATTTCAGGATAAATATGCTCAAAAGTGTTGTTGGAATTTACCAAATCAATCGAATCATTTGCCAAAGAAGATTTTCTTGCGTCTTCAATTAAATAAGTAAGTTGAAGTTGTTTTAAAATCTCCTCCAAACTCAATGCCTCATATTGCTGATATAATTTCAACAAAGAAGCGTATTTTTCAGGCAAAAAAGGGAGATATTGGGCTAATTTTCCTGCATCATGGGCTGCAATAAACTGCTCAATAGTCGTCTTAATTCGCTCTTTTGAAGTTAAAAAGGAAATATCTATGGAATAAATCTGACTTACCCCTATTAAATAAAAGCTAATTGGCACAATTGGATACCAACCTGTTCCCAATTCTAGGCAAGAATCGGGTTTCTTTTTAGGAGAATATGTAGCAAAAGCCTCAATATGTGCCTTTGCATGACCTAATCTATCATAAAAATACTCATCTGTTAAATAAACGCCTTTTGTAATATATTTTTGAAAGAGATAGTTAACCTTGTTGCCAAAAGGTAAATAAGAAATTGTTTTTTGAACAATCGCCTTTAATATCCACTTTTTCATAATTTAGATAGGTGAAATTGAATTGTTTGAATTAAGTAATCACGATAAATCAGCTTTTTTTAACGCTAAAAAAAACGTAAATTTGTACTAACTATCAGTTATCTGCAATTTTTGAACGAAATGCAAAGCAAGCCAAAAAGAAAAGAATATCCAAGTGATATTCAAAAAAAGCAAGAAAACTTTAAGAGCACTTATACAGACTATTGCTATTTTTTTGCTTGTGCTGTTACTCAAAGAATGCACTTTCTTTTATTTTCGCCATGAAATTTCGCCTTTTCCATCATTTTTTGTTGTATTGTGTTTTGCTGTTGAACTTACTCAATCAGCAAGAACTCTTTGCGCAAATGCCTTTGGAAATGAAATTTCGCCACTTGACAGAAAAAGATGGGCTATCTTATCCTTTTGTTTTTGATATTTTGCAAGATACAAAGGGTTATATGTGGTTTCTTACCGCAAGCGGCTTAAATCGTTATGATGGAAAAAAAATGCGCGTATATCTACATTCGCCCAATGATTCAGCCTCCCTCATTTACGATTGGGGAACAAAATTAATGGAAGATAAGCAAAAGCGTTTGTGGATAGCTACTTCTGGCGGTTTGTGCAGATATGATCCTGAAAATGACTGTTTTACCTCTATCAAAAATCCCTTAACCGACACTTTAACAATTACGCAAAAGTGGGTATATGGCTTGATGCAAGACAGCAAAGGCAACATTTGGGCGGGTACTTCTCAAGGGCTGGCAAAATACAATGAAAAAACAAAGCGTTTAGAAACCTATTATTGGGTAGAAAAAGAACCCAAGCATGGGGCAATGCTTAGCAGTATTATCGAAGATGAAACCCACGAAAACCTTTGGTTTGTGGCGGCAGATGGCATTGTAAAATTCAACCTTACAACCCATCATTATCAGCGTTTTCAAGAGCCTGTTCCATACAAAGAGAACCCCTTGACTTACAATATGTTTACTAGCCTTTATTTGGATAAATCGGGAACAATGTGGGCAGGGCAATGGGGCGGAGGTTTACGCATTTTTGATAGAAAAAGGGAAACGTTTACTCATCAATTTTTATACGAACCTGTTCAAGAACGCAATACCATTACCAATATCGTCAATAATATTCAAGAGGATATTTTGCCAACAGGAGACAGCATTCTTTGGCTGGCAACGGAACATGGTCTAGGGGTTTTTAATAAAAAAACGAAAAAAATCACCTTGATTCAACATGATCCCGAAAAATCGGAAAGTCTGATTGAAAATGGGATTTTGCGTATTACCAAAACCAAGGATAACCTTTTGTGGATAGGCACAAGGAGTAGCGGAATAGACAGAGTTTCGTTGACTCCCTCCAAAATTCGTACTTGGAAAATTCCCGTAGAAACAAAAGAGAAACTATATCCCTTTATTACCGATATAGAGGAAGATAAGCGTGACAGTAGCGGCAATAGTTTTTGGATTGCGATGCATGACAACGGCTTGTATTACTGGAATTTAATTTCCCATAAATATGAATATTTTCCTTTTGCAAATAATCCCAATGAATCAGCATATTCACGCGATTTTTGGCGAATTTTAAAAGATAAAAACGAAAAAATTTGGCTTACCACTGGCAAAGGCATTTATTTTTTTGACATTCTTACGAAAAAATTTCACCCTATTAACGGCAATGACGAGAAACTCCATCAACTTCCTTTCTATGAAGCCTACCAAGACAAAAAAGGAAACCTATGGTTTAGCGTATTTTGGCGGCTCAAAAATGAGTTAGCTTATCACTTTTGTAAATACAATCCCCAAACAGGTACGAGCGAATGGGGAAAAATTCCGAATTGTCCTACGGCGATTAGCAAGTTTCATGAAGATGCTTTGGGAAATATCTATTTGTGTTCACGCAGAGGGGGAAGCATTTATTGCATAAAAAATGGAGAGTTGCAGGGAAATCATTACGAAAAATGGGCACACAATTACCGCGATAAAAACTCATTACCTTTCCCTTTAATTTTTGGGTTTTCGTGGGAAAATAACGACCATGTTTGGCTTTCGGGGGAAAATCCTGTGTTGTACGACTTGAAAAATAGAAAACCTATTCAAACTTTTTCGGTGCAAGAAGGCATGAGTCACAACTATACCTATGACGCGCTCCTCGATTCTTTGCAAAATATTTGGTTTTTTACCCGCAAAGGCTTAACGCGCTATCATCGTCCTAGCAAACAATTTACGAGTTTTTATGAAGAAGATGGATTGTTCGATAATTATTTGGAAACGACAAATTATCTTTCTTCGCAAAATGTAATTCTCATGGGCTGGGAAACGGTATTGCAATATTTTCACCCACAACGAATGTTACATTCTAGCCCTTTTCCACAACTGGCTTTTACGGAAATTCAAGTGATGACCAAGCCCCAAGCCTTAAAAATAGACACAGCAGGAAATATGCTGCCAATTTCTTTGACTTGGAACCAAAATGTGGTGCGTTTTGAATTTGCTGCTTTTGAATATACTCACCCCGAACGCATACAATATGCTTATAAATTGGAGGGATTTAATGCGGATTGGGTTTCGGCGGGAACGCAAAATATGGCAACTTACACCAACCTTTCGGGAGGGACTTATACTTTTCGCGTAAAATCTACGAATGCAGAAGGAAATTGGAATCCCAAGGAAATAAGCCTCATTTTAATTGTGCATCCGCCATTTTGGAAAACGCTTTGGTTTGCCTTGTTGATGGGTGCTTTGGGTTTGGGAGTGATTTACTTTTTCTATCAATCTCGTATTCAACGAATTATGCAAATGGCGGAGTTTCAAAATAAATTGAATGAAGTAAACCTAAAAGCTTTACGTTCTCAAATGAATCCGCATTTTATTTTTAATAGTTTGAATGCCATTGATAAATATATTTTGATGAGCGATGAAATGACGGCTTCTAGCTATCTCAATAAATTTGCTCGCCTTATGCGCCTGATTCTCAATCATTCAGAGAGAAACTTTGTATCCTTAAAAGAGGAAATTTTAATGTTAGAATATTATTTACAGTTAGAAAATCTAAGAATGGAGCAAAAATTCACCTATCAAATTGACCTTGCAGAAGAACTGACTACGGAAAATTTTGCAATTCCTTCGATGTTATTACAACCTTACGTAGAAAATGCAATTCGGCACGGTTTTTTACACAAGTCAACTGCAGGAAATTTGAAAATTCGTTTGACCTTAACCCAAGAAGAATGTATTTATTGTGTAATAGAAGATGACGGTATTGGAAGATCGCGTTCTGCGGAATTAAAACAAGGAACAATAGAGGGGCATGATTCTAAGGCGATGAAAATTACACAAGATAGATTAGCCATTTTAAATAATTCTCTAAAACAACCTATCACCCTGGCAATCACCGATTTAATCAATGAAAAAGGAGAAGCAAGTGGTACAAAGGTAGAACTTTGGTTTCCTTTTCAATCATAAACGATTAGCCATTATTTATTTTTTCGCCATGAAAGCAATTATTATTGACGATGAACCAAACGCTAGGGAAAAGCTTGATTTTTTACTAAAAAAATGTTGTCCATCGGTGGACGTAACAGCAGTTTGTAAGAATGCGGAGGAGGGATTGGCGGCTATTGCTAAAGATGCGCCTGATATTGTGTTTTTAGACATCGAAATGCCCCTAATGTCGGGTTTTGATATGCTAAAAACGCTGGGAAATACGCTTCCTTTTGAGGTGATTTTTACTACAGCTTATGACCAATATGCAATTAAGGCAATCAAATACAGTGCATTAGATTATTTGCTCAAGCCTTTTGATGTGGA
This sequence comes from Bacteroidia bacterium, assembly GCA_046160275.1. Lineage (GTDB taxonomy): Bacteria > Bacteroidota > Bacteroidia > J057 > J057 > JBJXHA01. The sequence continues at coordinate 5,667 of JBJXHA010000381.1, forward strand.
GCAACTTATGGAGGCAGTGAAGAAGGCTGCGCAGAAACGGGAAAGCGGAAAATTGCAGCCTCATTACCAAAATCTTGTGGAGAACATTACACAAAGTGAAAGCGAGTTTTTCAAATTGGCAATTCCGACTTTAGAAGGTTTTTTGTTTGTAAAACCAGAGAGAATCATTCGCCTAGAATCACAAGGGCGTTATACTTCTTTATTTTTGGAAGGAAATGAAAAAATTGTAGCCTCTCGAAATTTAGGGGAATTTGAAGAATTACTTTCTGATAAATATTTTGTTCGAATTCATCATTCACATATCATTAATTTAACTTTTATCAAAAAATACTTGCGCTCCGAAGGTGGGCAAGTGGTGATGATGGATAACACTGTGATAGATATTTCGCGCCGCAAAAAAGACCAAATTTTGCAGCGGATTTTACCTATGAAGTAACTAAAAAAACATAAAAAAGGCATTAGCAAAGTTCGCTAATGCCTTTTTTATACCCGAAATAAGAGAAAATTATTCCCTTTTCCTTATTAATAGCTCCACAAATGATGTTCGAATTCTACCAATTGTTGTCTTCTAAATTCAGCTTCTTGTAAGCTTTGCACATCACCCGCGATGTCAGAAACGTTCAAGATAAAGCTATTGAACATACGAAGTTCGAATACTTCACGGAAATTACGATACTCAGCATCATTGAATTTGTTTTTCCATTGTGCTTTTTCCAACTCTTCCATTACTTCTTTGTATTTGAAAGTACAAATAGAACGGTCACGAAGTACTTCACCTGGATCCACCCAAATCAACTCCAAATATTGAATGTCATACACCATATCAGAAGTAGCTTTGTTGAAAATACGGTCTTCTACAAATTGGAAATAACTTTCCAATGCTGCATATTCATCTCCACCAGCCCAAGAAACTGGCTCATCTGATTTTTTCTCATCACCGCCATCTCCACCATCATCAGAAAATCCCCAGTCATCTCCACCACCACCACCGTCATCTCCACCTCCGCCACCATCTACATCATCAAAATCTTCGTTATCTCCACCATCTCCACCATCTCCACTATCAGAAGGAGCACCACTCGCTTCGCGTACTTTTGACATTACTTGGTCATAGGTTAAGGCTTTGTCCAAGCTATCGGCATCGTAAGCTACAAATTTACCTTGTTTTAAGCCATTCATTAAAGCAGAAACGAATCCTCTTTTTTCAACACCACTTGCATATTGGTTATAATATTTGCTTTCGCGCATGATGAAAGGATAGTTTACCTTTTCGTTTAAGTCTATCCTGTTCACAACCTTTCTACGCCAAAAGTGGTCTTCCACACGAGGTGGGAACTGTGCGAATACGGTAGTCGTAAGTAAGCACAACAAAAATGTTAGATGAAAAACTACTAGTCTTCTCATATTTCAATAATTATCAATGTGTTAAATGAGATTACAAGAGAAAAAAACGTCTTATATGTTTGAACACACAAGTCTAACGAAATTTTCGCAAATTTATTGCCTTTTTTAATTAGACCTAAGTGATATTTTAAACAAACAACACCTTTTCGCAGTTCATAGAACATCTGAAAAGGTGTTATTTTATTTGAAAGCAAAGATTAATTATTTAGAAATCAATACGATTGCTTTTTCATTTGGCGTAAAACGATTATCTGCCACAGTAGTACCTTTGAAGTTAATACGGTTCAACTCTTTGAACTCGATATATACTTTAGCACCAGGTTGTCTTAATGCGTCAGAAGGGATTGGAATATCAATACCATTTCCTGTTGCATCTTTACCCGAAACGTCAGCACCACCCACTTTTTGAGGTACACCCAAACCAGATTGTGCATAGATTTCAATCGTTGAGAAACGATATTTTGCATCAAGCGGCAAGGCATTGAAGAACTCATTATCAGGCTTGATAGAAAGATTTAATTTTGAACCTTTTCCTACCCCCATTTGAGGAGAATAAGGCGCGCCATTCAATCTTGCTAGTACCGTAGGTTTTGGTGGGTCAATTACCTTGTACTCAACTGTACCAATCGGAACTGTTTGCCCATTTGCAATAGTAGCTACGTTCACCACACATTTAGTTCCTGTAGGTACAATTCTAAATTTCTTTTTGCTTTCTGGATTTTGGCTAATGTCGCCACCACCAGAAACTGTACAAACTGGATTATAAAGGTCACCCAATGCAGGTACATCAATGTTTACTACGTTTGCGCATTGACGATACAAGATTTGGATAGAAGCAGACGTTACCACGATGTCAGGTTTACGAATTTTGAACTCCATTTTCTTAGGCTGCGCGCTTTTTACGCCCTTTTTCGTTGGCAAGTCAACATTCACCGTATAAGACATAGTTACCTCGTTTTTCCCTGCAGGAAGTCCAGACAAAGAAGAAGGAATTGTAATCTCTGCACCCATACCGCCTGCAATTGGTGTAACTGTACCCATAGAAGATTTGAAGGTAGGTTTACCATTCTCTGCTTTTTGTATGATACCCGCAAACAACTGCGCTTTGTAAGGCATACCTGCCACTACGACCGAAGAAACAGGAGCTACAATCGCTTCTATGTCATCAATTTTAACTTCAGGCTCTTTTTCCTTTGGTTTTGGTGGTTCTGGTGGTTTAATCTTCTCCACTTCAGGCTTTTTCTTCAACTCTTCTTCGATTTTCTTTTTTTGCTCCACAATCGGGTCTTTAGCTTCTTGAATGATTTGCTTCAAACCCAAACGGCGTGCATACTCTCTGAAAACCTCAGCTTCTTTGTTCAAAACGTCAGTTTTAAGTGCCTCAAGCATGGCAAAGTTTGCCGCGATAGGTCCTTCAAAATTATGACGCTCCCACGTCTTTTTCATGCCACCTTCAGCCCCTGCTGCAGGGTCTTCGATTTTGTTATTCAAAACTGAATCTTTTCTTGAAGGAGCATAGAAAACCAAAAGTTCTGCATAATACGCATCTATTTTATCACGAAGTTCTTTTGCTTTTGCACTTCCACGACCACCATTCGCCTCTTGAGCTGTACCTGAACCCATGAAAAACTGTAGGTTTTTCTCGGTTTCACTTTTGTTCAAAACGGTTTTGGTTTTAGGGTCGCTGATACCAGGCAAGGCTGCAAGTTGCGCTGACATTTCGTCAATTGCTTTCAACATTGCCGCAGTTTTCTCACGCACTTGTACTACCGAGTCTTTAATTCCTGCGTTAGTCATTTGTTTTTGCGCGATTTCCTCATCTACCTTTGTTTGGATAATTTTAACTGTACCACCCGCACTTGCATCTGCATTAGAGGCAGACCAAGAAAGTTTTTCACGAATGGTATCAAATGCCGCCAAAATCTCCGCACTTACGTTCATCGCTAGAAGGGCTGTTAATACGAGATACATCATATTAATCATCTTCTGGCGAGGGCTTATTTTACCACCAGCCATATTCTGTTTTGTAAATTTAAAAAGTTAGAACTAAAAAATAAGAAAAAATACAAGCAACAGAAGGTTATTTTGCACCACCTGACATAGCTGCAAGCATATTGCCATACACGCTGTTCAATTTTGTCAAGTTTTTGTTCAAATCTGCCATACCTTGTTTGTAAGATTCTGCATCTTTGCTTGCATCTACCATGCTGCTCATTGCTTGAGTCATAGAACCATAGAATTGGTTCAAAGATTTCAAGTGCGTGTTTGCGTTTTGCAATTCAAGCTCATATACACCATTCAAAGAAGTTAAGCTTTTGGTTACTTTTACAACTTGGTCTTGATACGCTTTTGCATCTTCCGCAGCACCTGCAAATTTGCCCATAGATTCTACTGCTACGCCATAGCTTTTGTTCAAAGAGTCTAATTTTGAAGTAGCACCTTTAATTGCTTCAGAATAGCCGTTTGTTAAGTTTGCAGCATCAGCTACACCATTAAATTTGCTCATGTTGTCTTTCAACGCGCCCATTGTAGTGTTTAAGCTACCAAAGATATTTGCATCAAAACCTTTCAATGCAGTGCTAAGGCTGCTAGTATCCAACGAAGGTTGGTTGTAAGACGTAGGGTCTGGGATATAGTTGCTGTCCCCTAGTTGAGGATAAACTCTTTCCCATTCGTAATCATCTGCAGGCATATCGAATGCTGAGATAATGAATACTAGTGCCTCAACACCCATACCCAAAATCAACATTTCGTTTGCACCTTTCCAGTGCATGATTTTAAACAACGCACCTGCGATAACGACTGCTGCACCAAGACCATAAATTACGTTCATGATGTTCTTGCCAGCTTTGGACTTTAAGAAACCTTTTCCTTTTGCCATTTTGATTTTCCTTAAAAAATTATGATTGAATGATTAAAAAATGATGAACCTTATTAATAATAAGTGAGAATAAACAAAGTTACAATAGAAAATGAATGTATGTTATTTTGAAACAAGGACTAAGAGAAAATTTGTCAAATATATACACCTTTTTGAAATTGGGGCGAAAAATAGACACGAATTTTCAAAAAACAAAGCATCTGTTAATATTTTTAAAAAAAACAATGAAAATGAAAGATACTTGCATCACTAATATTTCCTATTTTTTAGCTAAAAAAAGCAAAATCACTTGTTTAATTCATTGATAAACAGTGAGTTAATTTATTTTTTTCGTTTGAGTTTTTCAATTTTCCTACTTTCAATTATTTAATGCCCAAGTAATATAATATATAAAACGTAGAAATTACAGTGAGAGTGAATAAGTAATCAAAACACTTTGCAGTCATTCCCTTTTACATACATATAATGCGAAAGACTCTCAAAAGATACACTTTTATCCTAAAAAAATTTATTTTTGATAACTATATTGACACAGGTTGCAAAAAAGGGGAAGTTCAAGAGTGCTTTTACCTTTTTAGTACAAATCAAGGAAAGCCAGGTCCTCCATGCCTATTTCTATCGTAAATACACAAAATCACCCAAATTGTCTATTTTTTCTCCTATTCTTAAAAGTCAATAGGGTAAAAAACTATCTATAAAGCTCTTAACGGGGTGCTATTGTTGTTATGGAAATGCACAAAATAACAGAAAAGTAGGCGTTATATAAATCTTGTTTTTGTTCGTGTAGTTTGCTTTTAAAATGTGTAACTTGCAAAGAAGCGTATATTTTTATATTCTATAATTTTGATAATTATAGTCAGGAAAATTAATTTTTTGGGGAAATAATTTTGCACAAAATAGAGAAAAATCTTACATTTGGCCTTTTCCTCACCATAATTAACACACGATGTTATTTTAATACATATAATCACACACTACTTATTATTGTCAACTTTTATGGGAATTTTTACAAAAATCTTACTTGATAAAAGTGTTAGAGGCGGAAATATCATCTTGCTCTCTTTGCTGCTAACTACTGCGGCTTGTAGTAATTACCTCCTTAAAGACGCGCAAGTTTGCCAAAGAAAAGGCAACTACGCACAAGGAAAAGGGGAAGAAAATCGCTTGTTTAGTAAATATGACCGCATGGATTTGGCAATGCAACAAGAGATAGAGCGTACCCAAGACCCCACTTTGGGCTATGTTCCAAGAGAAAGGTTGTGGAAAGCGCAAGAATACACGCAAAAGCTATTAAAAGAGGGTACGCGAGCAGCAATTCCTGATTTTGTGTGGGCGGAAAGAGGTCCCTCGAATGTGGCAGGACGTACGCGAGCGATTTTGATTGATGCCAATGATGCAGATAAACAAACGGTATTTGTAGGAAGTGTGGGTGGTGGCATTTGGAAAACAACGAATATCACTAGCTCAACGCCCGAATGGAGCGAGATAAACCCTTTTTTTGCAAACCTAGCAATTACAACCCTTGCTCAATCGCCCGCATCGCCGAACATTCTGTATGCAGGCACAGGTGAGGGCTGGTTCAATATTGATGCGATTCAAGGAAACGGTATTTTTCAATCTTTGGACGGGGGGGCTACTTGGTCGCAACTTGCCGCCACAAATAACAGCAATTTTAACTTTGTTCAAAAAATTGCGATTGCCAGTAATGGAACTGTCTATGCTGCAACTCGTTCAGGTTTGTTCAAATCCACAAATAATGGAGGAACTTGGACAAAAGTATTAGGAAGTGGCGTGAGTGGTGGGGTAGGCGACAGAGTTGCAGATGTTGAAATTACGACAAATGGGGATATTTTTTGCTCAATTGGGATATTCTCAACAGGTAAGATTTATAAGTCAGATGCAAGTGTAAACGGAGCGAATACGGGAAATATTGGAACTTGGACAGATATTAGTCCTGTGGGAACCTTTCAACGCATTGAATTAGCCGTAGCCCCTTCAAATGGTGAGGTTGTCTATGCAATTTGTGGAAATGGTTCGGGAATTGCGGGTTTTTATCAAACAACCAATGCTTCTGCAACTACTCCTACTTGGACAAGCCAAGCCGAACCCAAAATGTGTGAAAGCGGAACAACCAAAGACATTACTCGCGAAGGCACAAGTTCTCAAGATTGGTATGATTTAATGCTTGCCGTAAACCCTAGTAATGCAAATGAGGTCTATGCAGGGGGCGTAAACATTGCCAAAAGTACAAACGGCGGCGCAACTTGGGGCGAGATTTCGGTGTGGGGAAATGCTTGTGTGAGCCGCCCTTATGTTCATGCAGACATTCATACCATGGAATTTCTTAATAATACAAGCTCTTTAGTGGGTTGCGATGGAGGGGTTTATTATGGGACAAATATGAATACCACAGACCTTGCCTTTGAAGCCAGAAATACAGGATATAATGTAACGCAATTTTATGCCTGCGATTTATCCCCTACTGCCGAGAGCAATATTTTTGTAGCGGGTGCGCAAGACAATGGCTCGAATTTATACACGAATTTAGGAATTGGAGCAACAAGAGAAGTAACAGACGGTGATGGTGCTTATTGCCACATTGACCAAGATAATGCGAGTACAATGATAACTTCTTATGTGCAACAAAATTATTACATTTCTTCGAATGGGGGAACATCCTTTAGCAGTTTTAGCACCACAGGAGGAGATTTTATCAACCCTACGGAATATGATGATGTTGCCAATCTTCTTTATGCCTGCAATACTACGGATATTTATACAAGAATGACCGTACCTACAGGCGCATTTACCAATGTAACTTATACCACAGGTTTTGGCAAGCCTACGAGCCTAAAAATTTCGCCTAATACTGCCAATCGTTTGTTTATAGGTACGAATCAAGGGAAAGTATTAAAAATTGACAATGCACATACAGGTACAAGTGTAACCGCAACCAATTTAAATACCGTTGCACCTATTATGCCGAGTGGCACAGTTTCTTCTGTTGCGGTGCAAGCAGGGAATGACAATCATCTTCTTGCCACTTTTAGCAATTATGGGGTAGGTCATGTATGGGAATGTACCAATGCTTTGGCAGCAACCCCTACTTGGACAAATATTAGTGGTAATTTGCCCGATATGCCTGTGCGATGGGTGATATTTGCTCCTGATAATAGCGACCAAGCAATTATTGCCACTGAATTAGGCGTATGGACAACTACAGATTTGAATGGAGCTTCCACCAACTGGCAACCTTCGAATGGTGGTATGGCTAATGTGCGAGTAGATATGTTACAATATCGCGCTTCTGATGGAGTAATTGCAGCAGCTACGCATGGGCGTGGTTTGTTTGTAACCAATAAATATAGTGCTTTCAATAAAATGAGTTTTGAAACTTCGGCTTCTAGTGTAAGCGAAGCGGAAGCAACAAGCGGTAGCTCTTGTTTAAAATATAAAGACGTAAAAATCCCCATTTTACTTTCTAAAAAACCAAGTGCTGATGCTGTGGTTACAGTAAGTGTAAATGCTGCAAGTACGGCAACTAACAATGTGGATTATACTTTACTCACGCCTAGCATTACCTTCAAACCAACCGAAGACTCGGTTCGAAAATACGCAAAAATACGCATTTGGAATGATAAAGTAGTAGAAGTTAATAAAACCCTTATTTTAGACATTAGCGAGTCCTCTGCCGATATTACAGGGTCTTATACCACCCAACATACCCTTAACCTAACAAATGACGACAGAAGCCCCGAAGATGCCCTTCAAGCCGACTATTCTTTGAATCTTGGCACTGCCAATTCCAATAATTCCACTCCTTTTAGGGGAACGCATAGCGATGTAAAAATTCAATATCTGATTTTGGCAAGTGAATTAAATGCCTTAGGCATTTTTGGCGGCAATATGCAGTCTTTGGCGGTTGAGGTAGTAAGCAAAGGTAGTTCACAACCTTTTAATGGTTTTAACATTCACTTAGGGACAACTTCGGCTACCACCTTAAATAACTCAGGTAGTGCAGCCTTTCTTGTCCCCTCGGATATAACGAATGTATATAGTGGTAACGTAAGTACTGCTTTGGGCTGGAATACCTTTAATTTTTCTACGCCTTTTGCTTGGAACGGCACAGATAATTTGCTGGTTCAGTTTTGTTTTGATAATACAACAACCTCTGCTTCCGACCAAATTAGCGGTGTGGCTACGGCGGGGCGTGTGTGTTTTAATCGCTCGGCAACGGGTGCAGGCTGTAGTTTTGCCAATGCCAATATTGTCGCCAATGCCTTTATCCCAAATCTTAAATTTGTAGTAACTTACCCTGCCCCCATTCAAACTGCCGTTAATCCTGCGGTAAATGAACAATATTTGGGACCTAACCAAACCGTGCATTTTTACGACAATGGTGGGAACATCATGGCTACCATACAAAATTTAAGCGCACACGATTTTGGCTGTACCAAAGTGGAGGTGGACAGGGCGGGAATTTCTACTACGCCATTTTGGAATAATTTGCCTGCTAATTCACTCACAAGCAAAACTTTCAAAGTAAGCCCAGAATTTCCTGCAAATGCTCCTTACAATATCTCCTTGTTTTATACCAAAAATGAAATAAATGCTTGGGCTACTACTACGGGGCGGCCTATTTCCGATTTTAAACTTATCAAAGTATCGGGTGGGGCAATTTCTGATGTAAATGCAGGAAATCATGCAAGTTTTTCGATTACTGAGAATGCTACAAACCGAACCGTATATAACCGAGACCATCACAAGTTTGACATGAACGGCGTAGGATTTTCGGGTTTTGCAGGAGGCGTAGTAGGTTCTCCTTTGCCCGTAGAATTAATTACTTTCACGGGTGAATTAGTAGATAATGATGCTTTGCTTATGTGGGAAACTGCCAGCGAATTGAACAATGCAGGTTTTGAAATTCAACGTAGTAATAATGGCATTGGCTTTCATAAAGTTGGGTTTGTGGAAGGAAATGGCACCACCCAAAGCCTTCAGCGTTATCATTTTATGGATAAGAACTTGGAAGCAGGGCAGCATTTTTATCGCCTCCGCCAACTAGATATAGATGGATTAGAACATTTCTCAGATATGATAGAATTGACGGTAGGAAAAGCAGCCTTTCAGTTTGATATTTCGCCTAACCCCGTTACGGAGGATTTTGTGCGTGTTCATTTTACAAAGCCTATGCCTTACCACGTAAAACTACATTTGTACGACTTTACGCATAAATTAATTGCGGAGAAAAGGTTTGAAAAGACAATGAAATTAGATTATGACTTGCCTTTTGACCGTTCCGCTTTAGTAAAAGGAAACTATTTTTTGACCATTAATTACCTAGATGGAACTGTTATAGAAACGAAAATCGTGTTAATTCAATAAACCACGTACTTTTCAGATAAGATAAGTCCTTCAAAATACTTGCTTTTCATGCAGTATTTTGAAGGACTTATCTTATTTAAGAAGCTGTTTGAATAAATGGTTCTTCCTAAAAATACAGATAAAAGGATTGTTTTTTAGTGAAATAGTGTTTTTCCCAAACCTACGAGCGCGGACGCTCCTCTGAAAAGCAAATTTACAAGCGTCCACGCTTGTGAATTTTATTATCTCAAACAGCTTCTAAGCATTTGGTAGAAATTAATTCATGTTAACACCTTTACTCAAAAGCTTGATAATAAACAAGTTAAGATCATTTTCCATTGTCAATTATTCATTATCCATTACTTAACTAATCCAACCGCCACCGATAACGTCTGCACCTTCATAAAAAACCGCCGCTTGTCCGCGTGTAATGGATTTTACAGGCTCGTGAAAAATCACCTCCATCGTATCGGGTTCGGTTTGAAGAATCGTAGCCGTTTGACCTGGGTCTTTGTAACGAATTTTGGTAAGCGTTTCCATTTCATCGGGAATAGAAGCGTATTTTACCATATTTAATTTGCGCACGGTCATTTTTTGCCCCCTCAACTCCTCCTCTTTGCCAATGATAACCGTATTCGTATCAGGGTGAATATCCACCACATAATAAGGTTCACCCATGGCAGGCAATCCCTTTCTTTGCCCAATCGTGTAAAAAGGATAGCCTTGATGTTTACCAATCACTTTTCCATTCGACAAAATAATATTTCCGCCTTCGAGCTGCGTTTCGAGTTCGGGTTTGCGGCGTTTCAAAAAGCCACGATAATCATTGTCGGGAATAAAGCAAATTTCGTAAGATTCGGGTTTATTGGCGAGCGATTCAAAGCCCATATCCAATGCCATTTTTTTGATGTCGCTTTTGTGATAGTTTCCCATCGGGAAAATCGTGCGTTTGAGCGAGGCTTGACTTACGCCCCAAAGTACATAAGATTGGTCTTTCCAGTCATCAATTCCTTTAGAAATAACCATTCGCTCATTTTCTTCTCTTAATTGTGCATAATGTCCTGTGGCAATAAACTCGCAATCCAATTTATCCGCCCTGCGCAACAAAGCGTCCCATTTAATATGTGTGTTGCACATCACACAAGGATTAGGAGTGCGCCCTGCGAGGTATTCTTCCACAAAATAATCAATGACAGAATCGCCAAATTCACCGCGAATGTCTAAAATCAAATGCGAAAAGCCCAATTTTACGGCAATTGCACGTGCATCATTGATAGATTCAAGGCTGCAACAACCCGTTTCTTTTTTGTTGCCTCCTACGGCTGCGTAGTCCCATGTTTTCATGGTCAAACCTACGACTTCATAACCTTGTTCGTGCAGCATAACCGCCGCCACCGAACTATCAATGCCGCCACTCATAGCGACCAAAACTCTGCCTTTTTTGCTCATACAAGTCGAAATTTTGTTGTTTGCAAGGAAAATAAAAGACAAAGGTAAGGAAAAAACAAGGATAAAAAAACTGCTCTTAATGCCAAGCATTAAGAGCAGTTTTTTTATCCTTATATCATGTATTATTCTACTACGACTTGAAGTACTTTTGAAGTAAGTCCATCGTTTAAGTTTACAAAATAAACGCCAGAAGCCCAGTTTGCTACATCAATATCCGAAGATTGCCAAAGCATATTTCCGTTTACTGTTTTACGCATTACTTCTTGTCCTATTGTATTTCTGATAGAGATAGTAGCATCGCCATTTTCAGCTAAGAAATAGTTCAAATGCAATACACCGTCTTTCGCAGGATTTGGTTCTGCTTTGATTTGCGTAGGTTGCAAATATTTGTTGATTTTCACCTCAATTGTGTTGCTATGAGAGAATTGTCCATCATTATCCACAATTTTCAAGCGGTATCTCAAATTTATCACATCTTCTGTGATTTTTTGCACGTCTAAGAAATGATAGTTCGTTTGAACACCAATTCCACCGATTGCATCAACCGAAGACAATCCTTCAAAATCATGTCCATTTACAGAACGCTCTACTACAAAATAATCTGAGTTGATTTCGGTAGCTGTTTTCCAATCTAATTGAACGGCATCACCTACTGTTTTTCCTGTAAAAGAAAGTAAAGCAACAGGAAGTGGTCCCATGTTATTTACACTTCTAAAATCTCTGCTAGGCAAAATGGTAGAAGACTGCACAGGAGCTGTTCCGCCCAAGATATTATTTACACGCGCATTTGCTCCATTAGGCATCAATGCAAAACCATCAAAAGAATTGTCTAATCCATCTTGGTCAGTATCTTGGTTTACTGGGAAAGTGTCAATCATTAAATCTAAATTTGCGTCATTTCCTTCCGCCAAATCCGACCAAGAATCGTTGTCTGTATTGTTATCAAGGAAATCAGGTGTTTCATCTGCACCAAACAAGTTTCCACTTTGTGTTCCAGATCCATCAGAATTAAGTGGTGAGATGTAATTTGTGCCTTCAAAAGCATCATCAATTCCATTTTGATTCAAATCCACGCCTAAAGGTAAAATTAAACCTAAATAGGGGCTTAAAGGATTTGAGCCAGAGGCTTGGCTTTCAATCAAATCCACAATCCCGTCTGCATCTGCATCAATGTCAAGGAAGTTTGCTACCACATCGCTATCAGTATCACCAGAAATATAACTGTCTGCACGACCATCATTGTTAATGTCTGCGCCCGTTCTCACAATGCTTGCTTGTCCTTCTACTGCATCAGCCCAGCCATTTGTATTAAGGTCTGTTGAATTGTCTATTCTTCCATCGTGATTTACATCTGTTTGTTGAAGTTCCACTAAATCCAAAATGCCGTCATTGTCAGCATCTAAATCTAGGCTGTTAATGATACCATCTTGGTCTAAATCTAATAGGTGGGTTGCCAAAGTATTTGCACCTTCGTAAGTTTCTGCAATTCCATTTTGGTTAGCGTCTAAATAAATCGCATCAGCCATACCATCAAAATTTGCATCTACTGCGCGTGCTTCTACAATGTCTTGAATCCCGTCATTATCTGCGTCTAAATCCAACATATTAATAATGCCATCGCCATCTGCGTCATAACGGTCATTTACGCCATCACCATTAACATCAACAAAACCCATGCTATCTGTATCCAAATAATTCATTGTACCGTCTTTGTCATCATCAGCAAGTGGGTCAATGCCATTGATAAATTGTGTTGAGCCAAGCCCCGCCATTTCTATCACGTCTTGGATTCCATCGTTATCATCGTCCATGTCTAAGATGTCCACCAAATTGTCATTGTCATGATTGCTACAAGTAACACAAATGTCTGCGTAGGCAATATTGGTTGAAGAAGCACCATAAAAAGCCTGTGCATTGCTTTCTTGGATTAGGTTTACGCCATCTGTTGTTGTTTGTGCTTGGTAAAGCAAGTGAATAGATTGATTGGGTTGTACCAAATAATCTGTATAAGGAAATACACTAGAATGTTGATTTCCGTACCATTGCAACATATCTTGTGTTCCAGTCGCAGGTTCCATCATCGAAGTGTTTGTATTCACACCACTTCCACCATTGATAGCAACAAGCTGCATATCCGTAGGTAAATCTACTGTGATAGAACTTACAGATGCCAATTGATCCGAATTGTTGTGAATTTCTACGTCATAATTTACGTATGCTTGATTATTCACCAAAAATTGGTCTGCGGTTTTGGTAATCGTGAAAGGAGATGTAGTAGTTGTCAAGGTAGCAGTATATTGCCCATAATCTGGGTTATATTTTTTGTTACTAGAAGGATTGTTTGGGTTTGCACCACCGCTTGTTTGTACTGCATAAGGAACTGCTAAAGTTGTTGCATTTGCTACCTTATTTAAGAAGTAGTAGCGAATTTGAACCACTTTATTTGTACCTCCTGCAAAACTACTTGCAATATGAAACAATTTATCTCTGTCTCCCACATTAATACCCGCTATCTCAGATTGTAATACCTCTGTATTAACTAATTGAAAGGCACCTGCATTGAAATCTACATTTCCGCAAGGTTGCAAATTGAATGTTTCTAAGGATTGCACATTTCCAAAATTATAGGTAACAGTAATATCTGAGATTCCACCTACCACATGATTATCGCCCGCAGTAACTTGGCTAA
>JBJXHA010000382.1:0-2591 GCA_046160275.1 Bacteroidia bacterium
AAGCAAGTGTCGCTGTTCCCGATTTTGCCGTCTATTACGTGGAATTTTAAGTTTTAAATTTTAAACCTCCCGCTGATTTCGCAGATTTTTTCTTTTTATCCGCTAAATCTGCGGGAGAAAATAAAAAACATGAAAAACATAATTTTTATTACAATCGGCTTTTTTAGTATTCTCACCGCTTGCAATTTGGAGAAAGAGATTGATATAGATCTACCCGATTACGAAAGCCGCCCAGTAGTGGAGTGCTACTTGGAGCCAGGGCAGCCCTTTGCGTTGTCGCTGTCAAGAAGTGCGAGTTATTTTGATACGTTTCCGAGTTTGGATTTTAGTTTTTTACAAAAAGTATTGATTAGTAATGCTCAAGTTACGATAAGTCATAATGGGAAGACGTATGAATTGAAAAACCAATTCTTTTTGAATCCGACGACGCAGAAGGTGTATAATTATTTTAATTCAGAATTTGTACCCACAAATTTTGACCAAAAATTTGATTTGAAAATCACCCTCGCCGACGGCGAAACCATTGAAGCGACCACGCGCCTTTTACAAAAGATACAAATCGACAGCATCGTTGTACAATTTGAGAAAGATGACACCCTCGCGCGCGTACTCACCTACCTGACGGACGTGCCGAATCAAGCCAATTATTACCGCCGGATGTTGCACGAAAGCAGTTTGGATAGTATTGCCAACCAAGATTTTATTTTTGATGACCGGATTGTGGAAGATGCGCTCGTATTTGGTACGGCATATGATTTTGCGGCGGGGGACACCGTCATCAGCACCATTTTTCATATTAATAAAGATTACTACAATTTTTTGGAGAGTGTTTTCAACGCCCGCGATTCTAATGGCAATCCATTTGGTTCGCCCAACCCTATTATCTCTAATGTGCGAGGAACGGCTGGTGCAATCGGTATTTTTACTGGCGTGAGTTATGACCGAGAGATAGTGATTGTGAAAAGGTAGAGGGACAAAGGTAGAGGGACAAAGGTAGAGAGTAGAGGGACACAAGTACGGGATATTGCTGCGCTGATTCCCCCTTCGGGGGTATGGGGGCAATAAGAAAGCCGGACTACCACGAGGGTATCCGGCTTTCTGAGGCACTAAATCGGAGTAAACTTTAATTTTTGCCAGCCTTCAAGATTTCACCCAGTTTTGGATCTGGAGCGACCACCGTGCGGCGGTTCTCCGTACGACCAGTAGCTGAGCCATTGTCAGCAGCAGGAGTTGTATCACCTCTACCTACAGCAGCTACTTGATTTGGGTTTACACCTTTTTTCACCAACTCGCGTACTACGCTCATAGCGCGGTCAACACTCAAATCCCAGTTGTCGTAGCCTGCGCCACGTGGGTATTTTTGGCTGTCGGTATGACCCTCTACCAAAATACTCAATTTCGGGTTGTTTTTCAGCGTGTTAGCCAGTTCGCCGATAGCTTTGCGCTCCGCTTTGCTGAGTTTTGAAGAACCAGAAGAATAATTAACCGGCTCAGAAGTAACGATGTACAATCTGCCATCGCGGTCTTCCACCTTCAAGCCACTAGTTTCGTAGTCAGCGAAGATGCCGTCAATTTCTTTTCTAAGTTTGTCCAATTCAGCCTGAGTCATGTTGAGCTTTTCCTGCACCTGAGATACCTGACCTTTCGCAGCATCCAAGTCTTTGCGAATACCTGCAATTTCTCCACTCATTCTGGCTTTTTCAGCCTCCATGGAGGTTTTCAGGTTTTCGTTTTCACCCTGTAGGGTTTTCAATGATGCTTGCGTTTCAGCAAGTGCCTTATCAGATGCCGCCTTAGAAGCCGTGAGTTCGTCGAATTTTTTCTTCGATACGCAAGACTGGAAAGAGCCAACAGCGAGACAGAAAATCAGTAAACCGATTATTTGACGCATGTTTAATTGATTTAATTAAAAAATATAATTTTTTCGATTTAGCCTTAATTTTGATAGATTCCACGTTCTGGGACTACGGTAAGCTCTGTACATTTCCTATTTTTACGCGTTCGTTCAGTTTGCAGGTAGCCGCAATTTTCCGTTTCGTCTGAGTGGGATGATTTTAGAATTATAAAAATCGGAAAGCTAAAATTGTAGAATTCCGGTTTTCTTATAATCCTGTTTTGCTACCAAATGAACGAAAGGCAAGGTGCAGTAAAAAACAACCTATTCAACAATGCCGAATGCGCTTTATTACACAACGCAAAACAAGGCATTTTTTTCAACAAAGCAAAGATAAAATCAAATAAAATCAACCAATGCCCCGCCAATACTTCGTTTTGAATAAAGATGAAACGATATTGACAGACGGAAGTAACAAGTAACGAATAAAAAAAATTATTTTTGCGGGTGAGTTTATTTTTTTAGCATTAAAATGGTCAAAAAGCGGCTTATCAGGAATGAATAAGGAAATCAAGCACGAAGATAAATTTAGCTACATCGAAAGCAAGGGCGGCGAAGAAACCCTGCTGTTACTTCATGGGTTATTTGGCGCATTGAGCAATTTTGAAGGTATTATCGAGCACTTTTCTGATAAAATGAATGTGGTCGTACCGATTTTACCGATTTTTGAAATGCCTATTCAACAGCTTTCGGTGGC
>JBJXHA010000383.1:0-2769 GCA_046160275.1 Bacteroidia bacterium
ACGAAAGAGTAGAAGTACCGATGCAAAAAGCAGAAGACAAAAGACAAACGTATAAAGTATTCGATTATGGCGCGAACCTTTTGCAAAGCAAAGAAGTGTTCTATCGTGTTCGTGTAATTGATGCAGAAGGCAAAAGTTTCTGGTCTGTAAATACCGTTACTTTAGAGCCTAATCAAAGAAGCGCAGCGATTGATTGCAACACTTATCCAAATCCTGTAAAACAAACTTTATTTGTGGAATACAATTTTGGACTAGGCATTTCTAAAGCAAAAGTAACATTAGTGAACGCAGTAGGACAAGTAGTGTATGAAACCGAAGCAAGCGCAGACGGAAATGAGCAAATGCTTACCATTCCTGTAAATGATTTGCCTGTCGGAATGTATTCGCTACAACTTAGCAATGGCAATGAAAGCATTACGAAAAAAATTATCATAAGCCAGTAAATCAAGTAAATTGGGGTTGAAGTTTGTGTGCATAAGGTAAGGATTGCAAGCCCTGCTTTATGCACACAAACGCATAATATGCGAGCGAGAACACTCCTTTAAAAAGTAAGTTCCGAAGTGTCATTAATTTCAGTAAATTAATAAGCAGCCGCCACGTAAAAGTGCGTTTATTTAGTTGAAATTAATAAACCACACCCCTAACAACCCTCCAACATTCTCCATTATCCATTCCTCATTCTCCATTTATTCCCTCTTTTCCCGTATAAAATTCACCCAAGCACACAACTTTTTCAAAAACTATTTTCACAATTCAGATACGTTGTGTATTTTTGCACCTCTTTCAAAGAGATAGGGCGATAACCTCAATCACCTAAGAGCAATTAGGCGCGAAATATCACTTATCCCCTTCCATTTATCACTTAAAAATTATGTTTGAAAATTTATCCTCAAAAATAGAAAATGCTTTTCGTACCCTCAAAGGCGAAGGGCAAATTACGGAGTTGAACGTAGCCGAAACGATGAAGGAAATTCGCAAAGCCTTGTTAGATGCTGACGTGAATTATCGAGTGGCGAAAGATTTTACGGCAAAGGTGAAAGAGGAAGCTCTTGGGCAAAAAATCTTGTTTGATGTAAAACCCGGGCAATTGTTGGTAAAAATTGTCTATGATGAATTAACCAAATTGATGGGTGGCAAACAAGAAGGGATTCGTTTTGCCAAAAATCCACCTACGGTCATTTTGATTGCAGGTTTGCAAGGTTCGGGAAAAACTACTTTTACGGGGAAATTGGCTTTGCGCCTAAAAAATGAGGGAAAAAAGCCTTTACTCGTTGCCTGTGACGTATATCGTCCTGCCGCGATTGACCAGTTAGGCGTGTTGGCAGAGCAAGTAGGGGTAAGCATTTACAAAGAAGTTGAAAATAAAAATGCGGTTGAAATCGCTGCAAACAGTTTGCAATATGCCCGCGAAAATGCTTGTGATGTAATTATCGTGGATACAGCAGGTCGTTTGGCGGTTGATGAGGTGATGATGACAGAGGTGGCAAACGTAAAAGCGGCTATCAATCCAAATGAAATTTTGTTTGTCGTAGATGCGATGACAGGGCAAGATGCCGTAAATACAGCAAAAGCCTTCAACGACAGACTGGATTTTGATGGCGTAGTTTTGACCAAATTAGACGGGGATACAAGAGGGGGAGCCGCGATTTCGATTCGTAGCATTGCCGACAAACCAATTAAGTTCATTAGTACAGGGGAAAAGATGGAGGCACTCGACCTTTTTCACCCTGACCGTATGGCTTCTCGGATTTTGGGCATGGGTGACGTGATTTCTTTGGTAGAGCGGGCGCAAATGATTTTTGATGAAACAGAAGCAAAAAGAATCCAAGCTAAAATTCGCAAGAATGAATTGGATTTCAACGACTTCCTTTCTCAATTACAATCTATCAAAAAAATGGGGAACTTGAAAGATTTGTTAGCGATGATTCCAGGCGTTGGCAAAATGGTGCAAGACCTCGACATTGATGATGGAGCATTCAAACACATCGAAGCGATTGTTCATTCTATGACTCCTGAAGAGCGTGCAAAACCTGAAATTTTGAACGGTTCTCGCCGCAAACGCATTGCCACAGGAAGTGGTCGTCAATTGAAAGATGTGAACGAACTCATCAAACAATTTGACCAAATGAAGAAAATGATGAAAATGATGAACGATGCGCAAAGTGGTGGCGGGGCAAAAGCCTTGATGAGCCAAATGCGCAAAAAATAACCCTTTATGGCAAAATCAAAATTTGATATAGACGAAGAAGTATTACATAATATCATCACCAACAGAAAAGCCCGATTTGAGTATCATTTAGAAGAAGGATTCATTGCGGGCATTGTGTTAACGGGGACGGAGGTGAAATCACTACGTGCAGGAAAGGCAAATTTCTTAGATACGTATTGTATGTTGGAAAATGATGAAATGTTCATTCGCAACCTTCACATCAACGAATATACCTTAGGTACTTACAACAATCATATTCCCAATCGTGTGCGGAAATTGTTGTTGCAGAAAAAGGAAATTCGTAAAATTCGTAAAAAATTAGAAGAGAAAGGTTTTACCCTTGTTCCATTGCAATTGTTCTTTAATCAAAAAAACTTGGTGAAAGTACATCTTGCCTTAGCCAAAGGGAAAAAACTCTACGATAAACGCGAAGATGTGAAAGAACGCGATGCAAAACGAGAAATTGCGCGAAAAGGAAAATGGGATTAAGGCTTACGAGAAATGAGTAAACTCGTTTTCAGTTTGCGTCAAAAGGCTAAAACGGTTCGGAACTCTTTGAG
>JBJXHA010000384.1:0-7468 GCA_046160275.1 Bacteroidia bacterium
TGGGCATTGCCCAGCCCCTACCTGAACACAATGGCAGGCATATTATAAATTGCTTTTGTTTTTTTGCCGTTGTTGGTAGGGCGAAAGCCTAGCAACAACGGCAACTTAAAAAAATAATACACCTTCGGTTTGAATTTTTCAAAATAAGCTCCCAAAATGAGAAATCTATCTGAATCATGAATAGAGAAATTTTACAAAAATACATTACCTCCGTTTTATCCATGTCACAAGAAAAGGCGGCTTTTTTTGCAGCCCAATTTGACCCTATTGAATTTAGGAAAGACGAACTATTATTGAAGGAAGGGGAAGTTCCCAAAGCTACTTTTATCTTGGAAAGCGGTTATATTCGCTCTTATACCAATGACCAAAATGGCGAAGAAGTAACGACTAACCTCTTTTCTGCGCCTTGTTTTGTAAATGATTTCTTATCGTTTTTTAAGCAACAACCAACTCCCGAAAATTACCAATGTTTGACACATTGCCAAATGTGGACGATGGATTATGAAAAAGTTCAGCTATGTTTTCACACCTACCCCGAATTTAGAGAATTTGGGCGAATGATGTTAGTGACTAACTATTCAATCCTCCACGAAAGAATGTTAGGCATGATAAAAGACAAAGCTGAAACGCGTTACTTACATTTAATGAAAAAACATGTTAACATTTTCCAGCATATACCCTTGAAAATCATTGCTTCCTATCTTGGAATTACAGACACTTCTTTGAGCAGAATTAGAAAAGAAATTAGCCTAAAATAGTTTCTTGCCAAATGGCAAGTGTAATCCCTAATAGATTTTAGATATTTGTGCCATTGTTTCACTCAATCATTTTTTAACAATGGACATATTCACAAACTCTGTACCTCTTTGGGTCTCCATTCTTTTTTTGATTTGCTTTATTGCGCCTATTTTTCTGATAGTAAAGGTTGTAAAGCAAGGCATTAGTCACCGTAATTTTGAGCATGAGGACAAAGTAAAAAAGCTACCCACAAGCGTATTGCTGTTTTTCCTTGCTTATTATTTGTATGTGAGCCTAATGAGTTTTACAGGCATTTTTCAAGTAAACACATTACCTCCAAGAGTATTACTATTTACTGCTATTCCTTTGCTGTTATTTTATTTTCTCTTTGTATTTAGAACAAAGATATTTTGGAAAATCTTAGAAAATGTAAAACTCTCTGCTTTAGTGCGCATTCATATTTTTAGGCTTGTAGGTGTGTTTTTTCTAATCGGTTGGTTTTATGGAATCTTACCTAAATCTTTTGCTTTTATCGGAGGATTAGGCGATATTTTTGCGGCGCTTACTGCCATTTTTGTTGCCATGCTCATTGACAAAAAAGCAAAACACTATCAAAAAATTACCTTGATTTGGAACATTATTGGCTTTTGGGACATTGTGAGTGTGATTGTAAGTGCTATTTATATTACCAAACAAGCCATTGACACAAACACGCAAGGAGTTTTGGAAATGACAAAATTTCCATTCTGTTTAATACCCGCTTTTGCGCCTGCTACTATTATTTTTCTTCATATATGTATTTTCAAAAAACTAAAAATGGAGAAATAAAGCCATTTTGCCCACAAAAAGAAATGACATTCTTGCAAAATGACATTTCTTTTTTGTTAATGATGTTTTACTTTTGATTATTTTTTATTATGTTCTGCGTAAAAAGTTGGCAACTCTTCGAAGATTTGCCAACTTTTTAGATCGTACTACTTATGTTAAACAATGTTAAACACTTTTAGAATATTGATATATCAATTATATTTGCATCAATAAATTAATTTTGGAATGGAAAAGTTAGATGAGATACTTTTTTACACCTTAGAGAAGTCTATTAAAGTGTATAGGAAATTTGCGCAAAACCAAATTCTTAAAAATGGGTACGATATTACCATAGACCAATGGCTCGTATTAAAAACATTGCATGAAAACGAGCAATTTCCCCAAAATCAAATTGCCGAAATAGTGTTCAAAGATTATGCTTCTATTACGAGAATTATTGAATTGCTAGTGCAAAAGGAGTATGTTCACCGAAAAGTGAATACTGCGGATAGGCGAAAATTTGAATTGGAAATTACTGAAAATGGGAATAAAATGATTGAAGAAATTTATCCCATTGTGATGGAAAATAGAAAGCAAGCCCTCACAGGCTTAACCAACGAGGAGGTAAAACATTTGAAGGAGTTATTAGAAAAAGTAATCATTAACTGTAATTAAATATATGAAAAAAGGATTCTTGTTTGTGCTTGGCTTTTTAGCCAGCATGGTACTGTTTGCCCAAAAAAGCAAGCAAATCGAAATTCCATTTACAATGGATAGAAATCTAATCATTATCAAGGCTAAAATTGACAAAAAGCTGGGTAATTTTATTTTTGATACTGGCACTGAGGGGATTATGCTTTTAGATAGTATAGCGAATCAATACAAAGTTGCTGGACTAGATACAATCATAACTCCTAAAGGCGAATTTGTAGGTACGCAGGAAAAAGTACTTATTCCAAAAATTGGTTTTGAAAAACTGATTTTAAAGAATAAAACGGCTGCTAAAATGCCCAAACAGATGCTTTTGTCTGACAAAGCAATAGGCATTATTGGGATGCAAACCTTTAAGGGATATATGATTACGTTAGATTACAAAAAGAGCAAAATCATTCTGCAAAAAGGCAGTTTGCTTCAGCAACCGAATACCATTCCTATTAATCTTGACCATATTTTGGAGGCGAAGGTGAAATTAAATAACCAAGAAGTATTGGCTCATTTTGATTGTGGCGGATTAAGTTATATCTCTATTCCCAAAGGTTGGGATAACATCTATAAACTGTCGTCAGCGCCTGTACCTTTTGCAAGAGGGCGGACACCTATGGGAGATTTCGAAATTTTTAACGCAACCTTAGACGGGAGCGTAGAAATAGGTAGTTATACCATTGCAAACCCTAAAATTAATTTGGTAACAGGCGATTTTTTCTTTGCCATTAATTTTGGCTATGAATTTTTTAAAGCGCATTTAATTACCATTGATACGACTAATAAACTGCTGCAAATTATTCAAAATTAAGTAATATAAAAATGAAAGTATCTATTTTTATGCTGTTGATTACCTTGTTGATAGGGCTAGAGGGTATGGCTCAAAACCAGCCAATTAGCAAAAATCAGCTTGATGAAATCAATCAAATGGTAGAAAGACTATCAAAAGAGGATAGGTTTTCGGGGACAGTACTTGTTGCCAAAGGTAAAAAAATACTTTACCAAAAAGTGGTAGGTTTTGCCAATGCGGAAAGTAAGGCATTGAACAATATCCATACGAAGTTTAACCTTGCTTCTATGGACAAAATGTTCACGGGGATTGCTATTGCGCAGTTGGCAGAGAAGAAAAAACTGTCGTACAGCGATAAAATTACCCAGCATTTGCCCAATCTACCTGAGAGTACCTTTGGCAAAATTACGATTGAGCAATTGCTGACACACACTGCGGGTACTTGCGACATTTTTGGCATACCTAAGTTTATGGACATTAAAGACACCGCAAAAACAATTGCTACTTATGTGGAGTTAGGTATCAAAGAACCCTTACTATTTGAACCTGGCGCAAGGTTTGAATATAGTAATTATGGATACATACTGTTAGGGGCTATTATCGAAAAACTTTCCAACACAAGTTATTTTGATTATGTGCAAAAAAATATCTTCGCCAAAGCTGGTATGAAAAATACGGGTAGTTATGAAACGGATAAAGTAAATACCAACATGGCAATTGGGTATGCTATGCCGCCACCAATGCCCGGACAAGCACCACCTGCTATGGGAGAAAAAGTAAGGAGAGAGCCTAATACAAAGATGATTGAAGTGAAAGGAACTTCTGCGGGTGGAGGTTATTCCACAGCGATGGATTTGCATAAGTTCTCAATGGCTTTAACCTCTGGAAAATTGGTATCGCCCGAAACCTTTGCTCTGATGACAAAAGGAAAAGTAACAATGCCCGCTCCCATGATGCCGCCCAATGCTACTCCCATGCCTGAAATAAAATATGGATTTGGTTTTGGAGAACTCTTCAAAAATGGTTACAGAATTATTGGACATAATGGAGGCGCACCTGGAACAGAGGGGCAAGTAGATATTTACCCAGAACAGGGATATACGGTAATTATCTTGGGTAATTATGATAGAATTGCAATCCCTATGATGAATAAAATTGAAGATATATTGACCAGCAAACAATAAGCTCAAGTATTTTCTATTGAGGGAAAGGGGAAAAAGGAAAAGGTGTAACATTTTTCCTTTTTCCCCTTTCCCTTTTCGTTTTTCACTTTCATGACGTGCTACGAAATGACGTTTTTTCCCTGAAAATGTCATTTCTTTTATAAGAAACTTACCTACTTCTCACCATTTTCACTTTACAAAAGTCAATAAAATTGGCATAATTTGCCTGAAAATCTAACCAAATGGTATCGCCTTTCATTTTCCCTTTTCCCGCAAAATCATAACCATTGGGAATACTTCCTTCGGCGCAGGCTTTTTGGAGGGGAATAAAAATGGAATCGCCTTGAACTCTTGCTTCGAGGCGAATTATTTCGTTGCAAGCATAATCCCCAAGGTTAGTAATATTCAGTTTGTCAAAATGATTGGGCTTTTGCTCAATGACCACCGCTAATTCCGTATTCACGCAGTCGTAAGTCGGTAAATAAGTACCTAAAAAGCGTTGTAATAGCCATTTTTCGCATTCTTCTCCCTCAAATCCCGCAGGGCATAGACATTCTCCCTGATTGCAAAAACCTCCATTCATACAACTTACCTCTTTGCAAGCATCTCTGTTACAAGAAGTTATCAAAAATAAGAATCCTAAAAAAAACAAATATCCGTATTTCATCATCTTATAAAGTAATAGATAGGCAAAGATACTACTTTTTTGGGGATATATACCGATTCCCGTTTCCCTTTGCAAAATTGCGAGCTTTTGCGTTGCTTCTTACCCTTATAATTTTATAAGAACTTTCCCATAAATATAAAATATTTGGCATATTGGAGAGATTTTTGCCAACTTTGTCCAATTGATTTTAATTATCTGAGATATGAAGCGTTTTGTTTTTGTGCTTATTAGTATTTTATGGTTTTGTAGTAACCCTGAACTTTCCTTGGCAAATAATCCGCCAAAAGAAGACTCCTTAGATTATTGGAATACACGCTTACGTAACCTGTCTTTTCGAAGGCTGGACTCGGCTAGAATTGTGATTGAACAAGGTCAAAAATATGTCAATTTGCCTGATACAAAAAATATTGAGCGTGCTTCCTTTTTCTATCGAAAAGCGATTTATTGGACAATTCACCGCGATTATGATAGGGCAAGGGGCTTACTAGACTCGGCAGAAGATGCTATTCGTTTGTATAACCTGAGTGAGTTGATTAAAAAAAGAGAGGAAGTTGCTAAAAATGGAGGAAAGGTGGAGGGCGAGGCTACAGAAGAAAAGGTGAAAGAAACGCAAAACTATTTTTTAAATTTAATTCAAAATTTGCGGGCAGAGTTATTAAAAGAGGCTTGGACAAATGTGGATACTTTGCACAAAGCGATGAGTTTTTATCAAGTTATTTTGAACAGCAATGAGGCAAAAAAAGAAAAGAAAATGGCGGATTTGAGCGTGCGTTTGTTTGCGATGAATAATATGAACGAGGTGCGTTTTCGTTTGGGAGAATATGACGAAGCAATTCAAGGCTATCATCAAGCATTAAAGGAAATTGGGCAAGCAACCCAAAAAATCCGCAAAGACCTACGCAGCAAGTCTGCTAAAGATGCCTCTAAAGAAGACTCTTTTACCCTAAGTTCAATCCAACGCTCAATGGGCTATGCCTATTTTAACTTAGGGGAAAGCCATTATATTAAAGGAGAAAAGGATTCAGCAAATAAATATTATCAAAAAGCCCTTTTTGTGCGCCGCGATTCCTTGAAAGAGGAAGGGTATGACTTATTCTTATTGTATGTGAAGTTGGCTGCTTATTATGCGATAGAGGACAGTGCAAAAAAAGCCGATTTCTATACAAAAGAGTGCACAAAATTGGTGGCGGAGATTGGATTGTCGAACGATGTTTACATTAAATATGTGAATGATGAGCTGGTAAAATTACAAAAATCGCATACAATTTACGCGCAATCTATTGAATCTTCTGCCATTAAGTTGCGTATTGGTTTGGGCTTATTGTTGGGCGTTGTATTATCGCTAATCGGGTATTTTTATGTTCGAAATAATTCACAACGAAAATATAACCAGCGACTTGAACACCTTAACCGCATCAATAAAATCCTTACCTCTAAAATTTCTGACGAAAATATTAAAAACCTTATTGGTAGTTTGTACCAAGATTCACATCCACTTCTTTCTGATGCCGATATTTTGACCATTGGGATTTATAATATGCATCGCAATCGCTTGGATTTTAGGGGAACGATAGAAGACCGACACACAATGCAGGATTTTTATTATGAATTAACGCCTGAAAATGAGGCACGTCCTGCGATTGTTTGTTTTAAAACGGGAGAACCCATGTTAGTCAATGACTACGATTCTTATATTAGAAAACACAATGAAATCTCTACTCCAATTGTGGGCGAAAATCCTGCATCATTTATTTATGTTCCTATCAAATCGAATGAAGATGGGCAGGCGATTGGGGTCTTATCGGTGAAGAGTTTCGACAGAAACCACTATACAGAGGAAGATGTGCAGGAATTGGCGCATATTGCCTCTATTTTGGGTATGTATTTGGAGGCATATTTTAAAATTGAGGACAGGGAAAAGGAATTAAGACAGGCAAGCATTATTAAAAATGTCATGTTTTCCATTGTTCATCATGATTTGAAGCCCTATTTGAACAATTACCTCCCTATTTACTTGCGTAAATTAGAAAAAGCTACCCTAGATAACCCTGCTATTCAAGAAGACATTCGCATTACAAAAGGTTTTGTGCAATCTATTCAAGTGATTGTAGGTAAGTTTTTTGATAGAAATAACATCAATCGCCACCCTTTATTAAAAGGAATGAGCGATTATCCTTTGGAGCCAGAAACGATTAAACTCCGCGAGTTTATTGAAGGATTGGTTTATTTAATTTTTGAAATTAAAGCGCAAGAAAACCAATTTAGTTTGCAGATTGATAAGGAGTTATCCGTAAAATCTGATGGTTTATTGTTAGAAATTATTATTCGCAATTTGGTGGAAAATGCCATTAAATACACCCACAAAGGCTTAATTCAGATTACCGCAGAGGCAAAAGGCGAGTTTGTGGAAATGGCTGTTATTGACTCTGGCGAGGGGATGTCTGCCGATGATTTGGATAAATTGTTTGTTACGGAAATCGAAAACTCCAAAATAGGCAAGCAAGATGATAGAAAAGGTACTGGGCTAGGCTTAGTTTTCGTTTCTCAAATGGTAACAGTTCATAATAAAATTAAAACAGGTTGCAAAGTTTGGGCAGAAAG